>NZ_SGTZ01000016.1:0-87314 GCF_005435115.1 Halorubrum sp. ARQ200
CAGAGCGGTAGGGAAACACCCGTACCCATTCCGAACACGGAAGTTAAGCCTACCAGCGTATCGTGAAGTACTGGAGTGAGCGATCCTCTGGGAACCACGAGTCGCCGCCTGCCCACTCATACGGGAACATTCCCACCACAGCCCACGGACAACGCGTCCGTGGGCTTTCTTCATATCCAACGAGCCGCAGGCCCGTGGCCGACCGCTAAAGTTAAAGGCTCGACAGCGGTACGTTCGGACGGCGCCAAGGTGGCAGAGTCCGGTCAGACGCAGCGGCCTGCAGAGCCGCCCAACGCCGGTTCAAATCCGGCCCTTGGCTTCCGTTTCTTCGCCTCCGTCGTGCCCGCAAACTGCCCCGCTTAGTAACCGTTAAACACCGGGTGACCCATGCGTCAACTATGCAACGACGCGCTGTGGCCGTGTTCGTCGCGCTCTTCCTCGGTGTCGCGGGCGTGGCGGGCGCGCTGACTGCGACGGCTGAGAGTCCCGAAATCGCCTTCGAGAACCCGGAGATTGACGCCTCGCAAAATGAGTCGATCGAGGTCGGCGGCCAGTCGTACGTGGTGGCCGACATCTCGGAAAGCGAGAACGACGCGGGACAGATGGTCATCTCGGGGACACTCGAACGCGAGTTCACGACGCAGACCTCCGAAACCTGGGCGAACGGGTCGACGGTTTCGGTCGACGACCGCGAGTGGCGCGTCGAGATCGGCGGAGAGAACGCCACAGAGTTCACGCTCGTCGAGGTGCTCGACCGACAGGCGATCCTTGAGGCCGACGACGACGCCGAAAACGAGACGGTCACGCTCGACGACGGCGAGTACGTCGCGGTGACCGACGAGAGCGGCGAGCGGACGCTCGTGCCCGCCGACGAGTACTTCCCCGCGCCCGAGGAGCGGACGCACGCGTCGGGCGATACGCTCGAATACGACGGACAGACGGTTACGGTCGACGAGGTGACGGCCGGCGGCGCCGTCCTCGTGTGGGAGACCACCGAGACGGAGACGGTCGAGATCGCCCAGGAGTCGACGGTGACCATCGGCGACACCGACTACGCCGCGCACTTCCCCGACGCCGCGACGCTTCGGATGACGACCGACGTCGAGTCGTACCAGGCGCAGGTCACCGAGATAGAACGGTTCAACCAGTACAACAGCGGTCTCACGCGCGTCCTCGTTCTCTCCGTGCTCTCGTCGATCATGCTCGCCGGGATGGCCTTCATCCCGTCGCGGTACTGATCGACGCCGAACGGGCGATTTTCTCCGGCCGCGTTCTACCGACCGCATTTTCACCGACAACCACTACTCGGCGGGACCGCTACGGGGCCTATGACTTCGACAGCGGAGAAGGTACGACAGCTCGCGCCCCACTGGGCGGTGATGTTCATCGTCATGTTCGTCGCGCTGGCCGGCGTCGAGCGCCTCGCCGGCGAGGTCGGGCTCGCGGCGTCGCTGGTGGTCGTCTTCGTCATCGCCGTCGCGTATCCCGTCGCGGTCCGGGCGCTCGGCGTCGCGCCGCCCGTCTGGCGGCGGTGACGGCGGGCCGCCGCGGTCGACGGTCCCGCCCCGCCGGGTGTGCGTCCGCCGACTGACGCCGCGGCGGTCGACGGATAACACCGGTGTCAGCCGGTCACCGTCCCGTCCCGTTCGTTTTTATACGGCTCGGCCGCCTTCTAATCGGTATGAGCGACGAGAACCCGGCGGCCGTCACGCCGGAACTCCCGGACGCACCGTTCCACACCAGCGGCACCGACCACATCACGGTCTGGGGGAGCAACCAGGAGGACACCCTCGCCTTCTACCGCGACCTGCTCGGGATGCCGCTCGTGTTGCGGCAGCCGAACCTCGACGACCCCTCGCAGACGCACCTGTTCTTCGACACCGGCGACGGGCGGATCCTCACGGTGTTCGTGAGCGACGAGCGCGCGTCCGCGCGCGGCCGGCGCGTCAGCACGGGCGCCGTCCACCACCTGTGTTTCAGCGTCGAACCCGACAAGTACGAGGACATCATGGCGGCGCTCGAGGAGGCGGGCAAGGGGTACAACGTGTTCGACCGCGGCATCTTCCACTCGATTTACACGCAGGACAACAACGGGCTCGTCGTCGAGCTGTCGGCCGACAAGTACGAGATCCCGGCCGACCGGAAGGGAGAGGTGTTCGCGACCGCGCAGCGCCTCCGCGAGGAGGACGACGCCGACTTCGCGCAGGACCGTCACATGGAGGGGGCCCTGGAAGAGCTCGGCCTCCCGGTGAACAAGCACGACCTACCGGACGCCGACGCCGGCGTGGGGGTCTGAGATGACCGGGCGCGACCCGGGTCCGCACGCGGGCGACGACCCGCACGGCGACGAGCCGCTGGTCACGGCCGGCGCGTCGCTCGACGACGCGGCCGCGGCGCTCGTGCTCGTCCACGGCCGCGGCGCGACCGCCCGCAGCGTCGTCGACTTGGGCGAGCGGCTGGCGGGGGACCGAGAGGTGGCGATTCTCGCGCCCGCGGCCGCCGGCAACACCTGGTACCCGAACTCCTTCCTCGCGCCGGTCGCCGACAACGAGCCCGGGCGGAGCTCCGGGCTGCGAGCGGTCGGCGCCGCGGTCGACCGCGCGGTCGACGCCGGGATCGCCCGGGACCGCGTCCTCGTCGGCGGCTTCTCGCAGGGCGCCTGCCTCGCGAGCGAGTTCGTCGCCCGCAACCCGACCCGCTACGGCGGGCTCGCGGTCTTCAGCGGCGGGCTGATCGGCGAGACGGTCGCGGTCGACGGCTACCTCGCGGCGGGCGACGACCCCCTCGCCGGCACCCCGACGTTCGTCGGGTGTAGCGACGTCGACCCGCACATCCCCGAGGAGCGGGTCCACGAGACGACCGACGTGCTGGAGGCGCTCGGCGCCGACGTCGACGAGCGGATCTACGAGGGGATGGGCCACGGGATCAACGACGACGAGGTCGCGGCGGTGTCGGAGCTGGTCGCGTCGCTGGCGTAGCTCGCCCCCGTTCGTCACGAAACGTCGCGACCGACGGCCGCAGCGCCGGCAGCGCCGCCGCGAACGGCCCGCCGACAGGTCCCGATCCGCGGGGGCTCGCGGCGGCTCTCCCGCTCACGCCAGCCAGTCGTCGGGCTTCGTGTCGTAGTCCGCCTCGTCGGCGGCGATCCGCGCCTCGATCTCGCCGTCGAGGTCGTGTTCGGTCACCTCGCCGCCGTCGTACTGGAAGCGGACGCCGACCTCGGTGCCCTCGGGCTCCTCGCCGCGCCGCTTGGCGCGTCGGACCTCGCCGTCGTCGTACTCGACGCGGATCGTCGCGAGGTTCACCGGGCGCCCCCACAGCTCGAAGACGCGCTTCAGCGTCGCCCTCGCGCGCTCCTCGTCGAGCGCGACGCCGTTGTACCGGTGCCCCAAGAGCAGTTCGCCCCGGTTCCGGAAGTTCCCGTCCAACACGACGATCGTCGGCTTCCCGAAGTTGGTGAACCGGAGGAGCAGCTTCTTGCGCACGTCGTCGGCGTCGACGCTGGCGACGCGGTGCTCCCCGGCGGCCCGGCTGTACTCGTAGGTGAAGTAGTTCCCCTCGCGGACGAACTCGTCGGTGAGGAACGCGTCGATGAACGTCACGTCGTTGTGGCTCTCGCGCACCTCGAACATGCGCTCCCAGCCCGCCCCGCGGTCGACGTCGTCGATCGCGGCGGCCACCGTCTCGTACCGGTCGACGTCGAACAGGTACCGGGCCTGCTCTTCGAGCACCTCTCGGGAGACGTCGCGGAGCGCGCCCCGGTGTTCCGGCCGCGAGAGGACGTAGTGACGCTCCGCGAGCCCCTCGCGCGTGAGCAGCTTCCACGGGTACCGCTCGACGTCGATCCCCTCGGGCCCGTCGCCGGCGGACAGCGCCCGGTCCACCGCTTCGCCGTCGACTCGCGGGTCGCCGTCGGCGGCCATCTCGGCCAACTCGTTCAGCGTCGCCGGGCCGGCGCCCGCGATCGCCGGGTGGGGTTCGAGCAGGTCGGCGACCTCGTCGAGGTCGATCCGGGAGTGGAAGTTCTCCGGGGTCACGCCCTCGACGCGGAGCAGCTTGTCGAGCACCTCGCGACGCGCGGCCCGCAGCTCGACGTGCGTCCACAGCTCGAACCCGAGCTTGTAGGGGTTGAGGCCGGGCGAGCCGAGCACGCGGGCCATGTGGTCGGCGTACGTCAGGAACTCGTCGGGCCCGGCGAACCCCTCGCCGCCCATCATCACCGACTCCCAGTACGTCGCCCACCCCTCGTTCATCACCTTCGTCTGCTTCTGTCCGGCGAAGTAGTACGCCTCCTCGCGGATCGCGTCGATGACGGTCGTCTCCCACGGCTCCCGGTCGACCGCCTTCCCGCTCTCGGGGTCGTACCGCTTGCCGTGGTCGCGCAGGAACGCGAGCACGTCCGGGCGCGGCGCCTCCGGCTCGACTCCCTCCCCGCGCGCTTCGAGCCACTCGTCGTCGAACACGTCGCGCCGCACCTCCTCGGAGAGGTCGAGGTCGTCGATCCGCGCCTCGATCGCCGCGAGCGGGTCCTCGTCGCCGTCGCTCACGTCCGCGGCGATCCCCGGGTCCGCCACGGAGCGGGCGGCGTCGACCGGGCTGTGCTGGTCGATCGTGTCTTCCAGGGCGCTCACGGCGTCGATCAGCCGCTCGACCTCGTCGCGGTCGACGTCCGTCCGCCTCGCGATCGCCGCGATCCGGTCCGCGTTGCGCTCCAGCCGCGCCGCCGCGTTCGGGCCGTCGTCGCCGCGGTCGGCGTAGAGCCCGAACCACTCGTTGTTCGCGAAGAAGTCGGCGTGCGCCTCGACGTGGGTGATGACGGCCTTCTGGTCGGCCGCCGAGTTCGACTCCTGGAGGAAGGCGTGCGCCGGGTCGTCGTTGTTGACGATCTCGAACGCCTTCCCCAAGCCGTGGCGGTCCTTCTTCCGCTGGCGCTCGTAGTTCATCCCCCACCGCCAGTGCGGGTAGCGCCGCTGGAACCCGCCGTAGGCGATCAGCTCGTTCATCTGATCGTGGTCGACGATCCAGTACCGAACCGGGTACGGCTCCAGTCCGAGCCGCTCCGCCAGCTCGCGGGCCTCCCGGGCGGGCTCGTCGAGGGCCGCGGCCTCGCGTTTCGCCTCGACGCGGTCGTCCCTCATCGCCGGTCACCCCCGTCGGTCCGCCCGCGGGCGGCGGGCCCGCCGCGGCCCGCGCCGCCGTCGCTCGACGACTCGGTGCTGAGGATCTCGTAGATGGCGTCCGTCACGTCGTCCGGCTCCGAGACGCGCGCGACGGCCACGTCGTCGGCGTCGGCGAACGCGGCCTCGACCTCGTCGGCGTGGCGGGCGTTCGCGGCGCCGTCGCCGGGCTGGGTCTCGACGTACGCCTGTAGGTTGGCGTCGATCGACTCCATCGCCGGGATCACGTTCTCCGTCGTGTCGCTGCCGGCGTTCTCCGAGTCGCCCGCGGCGAACACGTACCGGTTCCACTCGCTGTACGGGTACTCTTCGAGGAGCTCCTCGACGAGGTCGTACGCGCTGGAGATGCGGGTGCCGCCCCCGGACTGGATCCCGAAGAACTCCTCGCGGTCGACCTCCCACGCCTCCGCGTCGTGGACGACGTAGCGGAACTCCGCGGCGTCGTACTTCCCGGTCAGGTACCAGTCCATCGGGGTGAACACCCGCTCGACGAGCTCGCGTTTCGTCTCGCGCATCGAGCCGGACGCGTCGCGGACGTTGATCACGACGACGTTGCGCTCGCGCTTCTCGATCACCTCCGGGTGACGGAACCGCTCGTCCTCTCGGCGGAACGGGACGCTGTCGAGCCCCTCGCGCCGGATCCGCTGGGTGACCGGCTCGCGGTCGACCGCCTCGTCGAGCGCGTCGAAGCTCTCCCAGCGGTCGAGCGCCGCGACCGGCTCGCCCCGCTCCTCGGCGAGCGTCGCGGCCGCGTCGGCGATCCACGCCCGGGAGACGGGGATCCCCTCGCCGCGCGCCCACGCGAACACGTCGTCCACGTCGGCGCCGTCGACGAACAGTCCCTCGCGGACGTAGTCGCCGTCGAAGTCGGTCGCGAGGTGCCGCTTCAGCCCGCGCTTGAAGAACTCGTCGACGTCGAGGGTGCCGCGCGGCCCGGAGCGCGCGGTGTCGGTGAAGTCGCCCTCCACCTCCTCGACCACCCGCTTCCCCTTCGGTTCGAGGTCGAGCCCGAGCGCCTCGTCCAGCTCGCGGGCGAACTCCTCGGGGTCCATCTCGTAGTACTCGTGGTCGCCGCCCTCCTCCCCCGGGTCGCCCTCCTCGTCGCCGTCGCCCGGCTCGAGGTCGACCGGCTGGCCGGGCTGCGGCTGGCCGTCGCCGCCCTGCCCGACCCCGCCGGCGGAGCGCTGGTCGTACTCGAACGACGGGAGGTCGACCACCTTGATCGGGATCCGGATCCGGTCGGCGTCGGAGCCGCCGAGGTCGCCGTGGCCGATGAACTCCGCGAGGTCCTCCCGGCGCGTCTCGCCGACCTCGCGGAACCGCTCGCGGTCCTCGGTCAGTCCCACGGGTCGTCACCCCCGTTGGAGCCGGCGCCGCCGTCCGGCGCCTCGCCGTCGGCGTCCCCGCCGTCGACGTCGGGCCACTCGTCGCGCACGTCCGCCATCACGGCGCGGCTCGCCAGCTCCGCGGACGCGCGGCTGTACCCGCGCTCGCACAGGCGGTCGATCGTCTCGGCCTTCACCCGCTCGGTCTCGGTGTCGGCGGGCGGGTCGGACCACGCCGCGGGGTCGAGGTCCGGGAACCGCCGCTTCACGTCCGCGAGGTCGTTCGCGTCGATCACCGCCTTCAGCTCGGGCACCTCCCCGAGGTCGACCTCGTCGACGCTGAACTCCTCGCCGCGGTTGCGCCACGCGTACCGCGTGAGTCCGCGGATCACCCGCTCGCGCCGGAAGCGCTCGACGTCGCGGCCGGGCTCGGTCCCGCGGTAATCGCCCTCGTCGAACCGCCCGAGCGTCTCCGTCTCGAACACCTTCATCGCGAGCGGGTCCGGCGCCGCGTCCTCGCGGTCGCGCGCCGTCGGGTCCGCCTCGTCCCACGCGTACACATGCTCGACGTACTCCGCAACGGTCTCGGTCGGGACGGTCTCCTCGGCGAGCATCGCGTCGATCACGTCCTCGCGCTGCCGCTCGCGGATCCGCGCCGCGACCGGCCCGCGGCGCCCCTCGAACTCCGCGGCCTCGGCCCGCGAGAAGACGGGGGCGTCGGCGAGCCCGTCCGCCATCGCGTCGAGCACGTCCGTCGGGGTGACGACGCGCTCGACCGGCAGGTCGGGGTGGCTCCGGTCGGCGGTCGTCGCGAGCAGGTCGGCGACCGCGTCGCGGGCGTAGGTGACCGGGATCCCGTTCCGGCCGTCGCCCGCGGCGAGGTCGACGTCGTCGACGGTCACCGCGTCGTCGCCGCGCCGGACCTCGCCGGTCTCGTACAGCGTCGCGGTCTCGATCAGGTCGAGGTCGCCGGGGAGGTCGTCGCCGTCGAGGCGCGTGACGACCGCGTACAGCGCCGCGGCCCCGATCGCGTGCGGCGCGACCTCGCGCTCGACCGCCCTCCCGTCGGCCTCCCGGACCTCGATCGACAGCGGCGCCGCCCCCGGGTCCCGGGCCCCCTCGTCGGGAGCGCCCCCGCGGCCGACGCCGGACGGGTCGGCGGCGCCGCCGGTCGCCTCCTCGACCGCGGTCGCCCCGGCGATCTCGCGGCGGAGCAGCCGCGCCTCCAGCCGGCGGTTCGTGAGGTACCGGAACTCGTGTTTCGAGAGCCGGCGCTTCAGGGCCTTCAGCGGGTCGGCGTCGCCGCGTTCGGCGTGGCGGTCCAGCTCCGCGTCGAGGTCGGGGTTCGAGATGACGACGAGCTGGGTGTCCAAGTCCATCCCGATCCCCTTGTCGAGCTTCACGCGCCGCTCGTCGGGGACGTTGAGCAGCCGCCGGAGCAGGTCGGCGTGCTGGCTCGCGTCCTCGACGACGGTGGCGACGCCGTTCCCCTGCGAGAGGACGCCGTCGTAGCTGAACGCCTGCGGGTTCTTCCGCCCGCGGGAGTCGAGCTCGCGGAGCATGCCGCCCATCCACGAACCGACGAGCCGCTCTTTCGCCGTCCCGTCGTCCTCGGCGTGGAGGACGCCGATCCCGCGCCCCACGTCGACCACGTAACTGGTCACGCGGAGGTGGTCGCGGTCGGTGATCGCCGAGAAGAGGTCACGGCGCCCGCGCTCGCGGTAGGCCGACTCCAGGTGGTCGTACGCCTCGCGGCTGAACGGGTCGAGCTCCACGTCGGCCGCGACGGGGTAGGCGTCGTCGTCGACCGCGTCGGCGATCGACTCCCGGACCGTCTCGGGGAACACCGACAGCGGGTGCGACTGGACCGGGCTGCGGTACCACTCCCCGGCGTCGCCGCCGTCGCCGTACGAGAGCGACGCGGCGCCGCCGCCGCCGACCCCGCCGGCGCCCGAGACGTTCCACTCGACGGTGTACCGCCGGCCGGCGTCCGTCTTCGAGAACGCGCGGAGCCCGTTGACCAGGCACCGCTTGAACTCCGACTTCCCCGTCGCGGTGGGGCCGTCGATCCAGACTATCGTCTCGTCGTTGCCCCGCCCGGTCGCGGCCGCGCGCAGGTCGTCGACGAACCCGTTGAGCGCGCGGGTGTTGCCGAGGACGGCGTGTTCGCCGTCGTTCGCCGGGTCGTCGAAGAACCGGTATCGGTCGAGCGTCTCGCCGCGCTCGCGGACCTCGCGGGTCCCGTACGACTCGACGGCCGCGAGGACGTACCCCGCACCGGACGCGGCCGCGGTCGGGTGCTCCAACACGCGGTCGACGTAGGACGCGAGGTCCATCGGCGGGTCGTACGCTCCCCGGAGGGCCTCGTCGGCCGCGCTCCGGAACCGCTCGCCGCCGGATCTGGTGCGGTCGCTCATTTTCAGTCCCCGTCGTCCGCCATCTCCGAGCGCGCGACCGCCGCGCCCGCGTACTCCAGCACCTCCGCGGCGCCGTCCTCGGAGTAGCCCCGGTCAACCAAGGCGTCGACCCACGCGCTCCGGTCCTCGTCGTCGAGGTCGGTCGCGGACACCAGCGCCGAGAAGTTGATGTTGTGCTTCTTGTCCTCCCACAGCTTCCGTTCGAGGGCCCGGCGGAGCCGGTCATTCTCCTGCGGGTCGAACCCGCGGCCCTCGCGGGCGCGTCGGGACACCCAGTTCGACACCTCCTGCCGGAAGTCGTCCTTCCGGTCGGAGGGGACGTCGAGCTGCTCTTCGACGGCGCGCAGGAACGTCTCGTCCGGCTCCGTCTCCCGGCCCGTCAGCTCGTCGTCGACGGTGTCGTCGTCGATGTACGCCATCACGTGGTCCATGTACTTCTCGCCCTGCCGGCGGAGCTCGTCGACGTCGTACGCCAGCGCGTGGCGCACGTCCTCGATGGCGCGCTCGCGGTACTCCTCGCGGACCAGGTCGAGCAGGCGCTCGTAGCGGTCGAGGTCCTCGGCCGCGATCGACCCGTGGCCGCCGAGGTTCGCCTCGAAGTGGTCGAAGACGGACAGCGGCGAGAGGTGGCTGCGGTCGCGGTGGGTGGCGTCCATGATCGCCTCGGCGATCTCGTCGCCGACGAACCGCGCGGAGATGCCGTCCATCCCCTCGCCGATGTCGGCGGACTCGGCGGCGTCCTCGCGGAGCTTCCGCCGGTCGATCTCCTCGTCTTCCAGTTCGCCGTTGTACGCCTTCGCCTTCTCGACGAGGGTCACCGTCTCGTCGGTCGGCTCCTCTAAGCGGGTGAGCACGCCGAAGAGCCCGGCCATCTCCAAGGCGTGCGGCTCGACGTTGACGTTGGGCACGTCGGCGTTGGCGAGCATCTTCTCGTAGATCTTCGCCTCGCTCTCGTACTCTAACACGTACGGGTAGTCGATCCGCTTGGTGCGGTCGTTGAACGCCTCCATCTTCTCGTCGCCGGTCTTCTCGCGGTACTCCGGCATGTTCGTCCGACCGACGATCACCTGGTCGATGTCGATCCGCGGGTTGTTCTTCGGCTTGATCGTCGACTCCTGCGAGGCGTGGAGGAAGTCGTAGAGGAACTCCCGCTGGAGCTTCAACAGCTCCTCGCCGGAGAAGAGCCCGCGGTTCGCGTTACAGAACGCGCCGGCGTAGTCGAACGCGCGCGGGTCGGACTCGCCGTAGACGGCGAGCTTCGCGTAGTTGACGTCGCCGGTGAGCTCGGTCTCGTCCTGGTTCTTCTTGTCCTTCGGCTCGAACGTCTCGATGGACTGCCGGCGGTTCTCGTCGGCGACGAGCCGGACGACCTCGACGTGTTCGTCGAGGACGCGCTGGAGGTCGTCGTCGTAGTGGGCGAGCAGCTCGTTCAGGTAGAACTCCGAGGCCGGGTCGGGGTGCTGCTCGTTCCGCAGCGTGTAGGGCGCGTCGAGCCGCTCGTTGAGGTCGTCGATCACCGCCTGGCGCTGCGGCTTCGGGAGGAGGACGAGCGGGTCCTGGCTCATCGGCGAGCGGACCACGTCGTCGTCCGGGTCCTGGTCGTCGATCACCGAACAGAGGTCGACCCAGCGGAAGGTGTACATCCGGCCGGCGTCCTCGCGGGTGTACGCCTCGAAGTAGCGGCGCACCAGCCAGTCGAAGTGCGACTTGCCGGAGCCGACCGGGCCCAAGAGGAGTTTGATCCGCTTCTCGGGGCCGAGCCCGCGGGCGCCGGACTTCACCTTGTTGACGAACTCGTGGATCGCCTCGTGGACCTCGCGGCCGTAGAAGACGTTCTCGCCGTCGTGGAGCGGGTCCTCGGCGGCGAGCGCGTACTCGACGACGCCGTGTTCCTCGTCGTAGTGCGTCCCGTAGTGGTCGAACATGTCCGCGACGCGCTGGTGTGCGTTCCGTGCGATCTCGGGGTCGTCGTACAGCGCGTCGAGGTACCAGTCGAACGAGCGCGCCGCTCTGAGGTCGTCGGGGACCTCCGTCCGGTACTCCTCGCTGAGCCGTTCGAGCGTGTGTCGGTCTGCCATCGTATCACGTTCGCTCGGACCGCGAGGCGGTGTCGCCGGCGTGCGACGCGACGGCCGGAGCAGCGGCTCTCCGTGCGCGTGTCGGCAACTCGTCGAGCCGCGAGCGGCGCGTCGTCGGAGTGCGCGTCGGTGCCGGTGGACGCCTCGCCCGTATCCGAGGCTATATATGTGGGAGGGATTGGCACGGATAAGTATGTCGCCAGTTGACACCCGCCGCGATCCGTTCGGGGCCCTCGCCCTCGTCGGATCCGGCCGGTTCGCCGACGGTCCGTCAGTCGGTCTTATCAGCGGCTCGTGAGATCGACGGCGGGGGCGCGTCGCGACCCCCCGCGAAGCCCTCGCGCGCGGTCCGGACGCGGCGGGGCGCGTCGCAGTCGCGGTCGCCGCTCGCGAGCGCCGGCCGAGAACCGGAACCATCGGCCCCGGAGGGCACCCTTTTGCGAGTCGCCGCCGCAGACCCGGTGTGACGTTCAGCATCTGCGCTCGCGAGCGGTACACCGACGAGGGCGGCGACGACCAGATCCGGTTCGGCGTGGCGGTGACCACTCGGCTGCCGGGCGTCGGCACGCTGTGCCCCTTCGCGTCGTCCGACGGCGCGGTGGCGACCCAGTCGCTCGTCAACGTCGAACTGGGGCGGAAGGGGGTCGAGTACCTCGGGGACGGGCTCGCCGTCGACGACGCCCTCCAGGCGCTCCTGAACGCCGACGAGGGGAGCGCCCAGCGCCAGCTCCACGGCGTCGACGCCGACGGGACGTTCGCGTTCTCCGGCGACGAGTGTAACGACTGGTACGGCCACCGCGAGGGCGAGAACTACACCGTCGCGGGCAACCTCCTGACGGGCGAGGACGTGATCGCGGACACCGCGGCCGCCTACGAGTCCGACGCGCACGGCGACGCGCCGCTCGCCGAGCGCCTGATCGACGCCCTCGCGGCGGGCCACGCCGCCGGCGGCGACAAGCGCGAGGACCTCGAGGTCCAGTCCGCGGCGCTGCTCGTGCGGAACACCGAGGAGGAGGCCGACGATCCCTACTACAACGACCTCCGGGTCGACGCGAGCGAGACGCCGGTCGCGGACCTCCGCGAGACGTACGAGACCGCCAAGCGCGGCTACGAGACCATCTTAGAGAAGTACGCCGAGGAGGAAGCGGCGGACGACGAGAGCGACGACGACGGGGGCGCGGCCGACGACGCGGCCGACGAGTAGCGGGCCCTCGCTACACCGACAGCCGCGCGAGGATCGGCAGGTGGTCGGAGGGGTACCGGCCGCGGTCGTCCCGGTCCGCGAGGGTCGCGAACGCCTCGACCGACACCGCGGGCGAGACGAGCGCGTGGTCGATCCGACGGCCGTCGATGAGGCGCGCGAAGTCGGTGAGGCTCGTCTCCGGCCCGTGTCGGAGGTCCGCCTCGGCCGCGGCGTCCCGGAGCGAGGGGGCGTCGCCCGACGGAGCGCCGTCTTCAACGCCGGACTCGTCATCGAGGAGGATCCCGTGCGGGTCGGAGCCCGGCGTGCAGTTGAGGTCGCCGACGAGGAGGAGCGGCGCCCTCGCGTCGGCCCCGCCCTCGTCCGCCGTCGCTACCGTCGGTAGCCGCTCGCGGAGCAGGCGCGCAGACTCGCGCCGCGCGCGGGCGCTCACGTGGTCGAAGTGCGTGTTGACGACGCGGAGCGCCGCGTCTCCGCCGACGGCGCGCACCCGGGCCCACGTCGCGATCCGCGGGTGCGAGGCGCCCCACCCGGTCGACGGCTCGTCGGGGGTCTCGGAGAGCCAGAACGTCCCGTCGTCGACGACCTCCCAGCGGTCGCTCCGCACCGCGACGGGGCACCCCTCGCCCTCGCCGTCCGCCTCGCGCCCGCGGCCGACGAACTCGTACTCCGGGAGCCGCTCGCGCAGGTCGCGCCGCTGCTCGGGCAGCGGCTCCTGGAAGGCGGCGACGTCGGGCCGGTGAAACCGAACGAGCCGCCCCACCGCGTCCCGGCGGTCGTGCCAGGCGTCGTGGTGGTCGCCCCGGTTGGCGTAGCGGACGTTGTAGCTTAACACCCGGATCGCGGTCATTACCTCGGGTCTCGCGGGCGGGGCGATTAAAAGGCGGGGAGCGTCCCGCCCGGCGGGCGCCCCCACCAGCACAGGGCATTTATCGCCGCCGAGGCCCGGTGGACGGGTATGGAACGCAACGTCGGTCGGATCGACGCCCTCGTCCGGGTCGTCGCGGGGGTCGCCGTCGCGGTCCTCGCGGTCGCCGTCGCCGTCGGGGCGGTCAGCGTCCCGGTCTTCTCCGCGGTCGGCCTCGGGGTGATCGGCGTCGTCTTGGTCGTCGAAGGTGCCACCCGCCGGTGTCTGCTGTACCGGGCGCTCGGGATCGACCGCTGTCCGGTCGACTGACGCTCCGACCGCCCGCGGGGCGGGCCGGTCAGACCGAGAACTCGTAGAGGTCGTCGCCGACGTGGTGGATCGACCGGACCACCTTCCCGCTGTCGCCGACCATGTCGTCGCCGTCGGCCAGCGCGCGGCCTACGGCCAGCACCTTCCCGTGGGTCTCCTCGGCGATCACGACCAGGTCTCCCTCCCGGATCGTCTCGTCGGCCTCGACGATGCCCGGGCGCATCACGTCGGCGCCGTCGGAGACGAAGGAGATCGCGCCGGCGTCGACGGTGACGACGCCGGTCTCCGGGTCGAAGTCGTTCGCGCCCCGAACGGTGAGGAACGGCTCGTCGTCGTCGACGTAGAAGACGGCGGGGTCGCCGTCCACCAAGACGAGTTCGTAGCCGGCGTCGACGAACTCCACGAACTCGAAGGTGTCCCCCTCGATGTCGACCCCGAGGTGGTCGGCGACCGCCTCGCGGATCGCCGTGATCTCGTCGCTTCGGAGGTGGTGCCGGGATTTCACTTCCATGCGCGTCCCGTCGACCGCTCGGCCGATAAATGGACCGCTCCCCGCCGTGGCGGTCGGCGATCGCTTCGCGCTGTCGCCCCTGAGGCCGGTCTCGACTCGTTGGACCGATCAAAACGGCCTTAAACCACCTCTCCATATCCCTTCGTATGCTCAACCCACTGGCGATCGTGCTCGTGGCGATCGTGAACCCCCCAGCGATCGTGCTCGCGGCGGTCGCGACGCTGCTCGTGGTCCTCGTCACCTCGGTGAAGGGGACGGGGTGGGAACCCACGACCGACATCTCGGAAGAAGTCCTCGAACACCGCGCGTCCGCGGTCCCCGAGACGGAGTTCCCGGAGCCGGGTAACCGCGCCGTCGGCGGCGGTGGCGGCGGCGGAGCCATCCCGGCCGGCGGCGCCGAGGGCGAGGAGGGCGAGCTCGAAGAGGGCGACACCGTCAGCTCCGGCCCCGGCGACATCCCCGAAGACGAGGTGGAGTACTTCGAGGTCGAGTTCGTCAAGCAGGGGGAGACGGTCGAACTCTCCAACGACAAGCCCATCCTCGACCAGGGCGAAGACGAGGGCTGGGACCTCCCGTACGCCTGCCGGCAGGGGCAGTGCGTCTCCTGCGCCGGCCGGATCGCCGACGGCCCCTCCGAGGACTTCGTCGAGCACGACAACCAGCAGATGCTCGAAGCGGCCGAGATCGACGACGGCTACACGCTCACCTGCGTCGCTTACCCCCGCGACTCCTTCAGCATCGAGACGGGCGAGGCGCCGTAGCACCGCGCTCGCACTCTCTCTTCCGTCTCCTCTCACCGCGTCCGCTCGCGACACCCTTTTTCGCGTCTCGCTCCAACCGATCGCATGACCGTCACCACGGCGCTCGTCGGCGGCGGCGGGGCCGTCGCCGTCGCGCTGATCGCCGCGGCCGTCTACCGCGACGCCGCCCGCGTCGGCGTCGACCTCGGCTCGCCGGCGACCTGGGCCGCGCTCGTCGTCCTCACCGGCGGCGCGAGCCTCGTCACGTTCGTCCTCGTGCCCGACGCCCCGCTCCCCGGCGTCCTCGTGTTGACCGTGCTCGGCCCGCTCCTCTACCTGCTCGAACGCGACGACTCGATGAACGGCGACGCCGCCGCCGACCCCACCCAACTCCCCAGCCAGTCCGGGGAGTCGGCGGACCCGGGCGACGACCCGGAGCGATAGCGGCCGACGCGGACGCGCCCCGTCGCGGTCCCTCTCGGCGCCGTTCCGTCTCATCGACGATGACACAGTTCCTTTCGGCGCGGCCGCCGGCTCCTAAACCGCAACTTTCCATACCGTCGGCGATGTACGAGGGATAATGAGCGACGAGAGCGACGAGAGCCTCGCGGACCGGGTAGAGCAGTGGATGGTCGGACAGATGCCGATCATCCAGATGCACGGCGGCACGAGCGTCGTGCGCGAGGCGGACCCCGAGACCGGCGAGGTCGTCGTCGAGCTCGGCGGCACCTGCTCCGGGTGCGGCATCTCGAACATCACCGCCGACAACATCCGTCGCGACCTCATCATGGACTTCGAGGAGGTCGACGACGTGACCGTCCGGACCGCCTCCTCCGGCGACAACGGCGCGTCCACCGTCGAGGGCGGCCGCGGCGGCGAACTCAAACATGAGACCGAGTCCGCGAACCACTTCTGAACGCGACGGGCGCTCCCGTCGCCTCTCTCTTCTCCCCTACAGCGGCGTGAACGGCAGCGACGCGAGCGTGTCGGCGTCGTAGGCGAGCGCGTCGGACTGCGAGACGCCCTCCGGCGTGATCATGTCGATCACGCGGGGCGCGTTGCCCGCCGCGCCCTGCTTCGCGCCGCCGAAGACGAACCCGCCGGCGTCCTCCTGGACGTCGCGGAACGAACCGAAGTCCTCCGAGCCGACGACCGGGAGGACTTCCCAGTCGGAGATGTCTACTCCGCCGAGGGCCGCCTTCGGAATCGAGACGATCGCCACGTTCGCGCCGAAGCTGGCGAACGTGGTCGGCGAGCCGAGCCCGTTCCCTTCCGCGTCGACGATCCCGGCGCTGAAGCCGCTCGCGTCGACCCGGTACTGCCACGGCTCGGCGAACTCGGCGGTGATCCCGAGCCCCCCGAGCTCCGTCGTCCGTCCGCCCTCGGCCGACGGATCGCGCAGGTACACGACGAAGTAATGCGGCGAGAACGTCCCGCCGAACGTGTCGTACAGGTTCTCCACCTCGAAGGCGAACCGGTACTCCTCGTCGGTCTCCAGGACCCGGAACGAGCGCAGGTCGAACGCGCCGTCCTGGAACGCGCCGTCGGTCGGGTAGACGTACTCGCCGGGGCCGTCGTCGTCGCCCTGCGGGTCGGTGAACTCGGCGACGAGGTCGCCGGGCGCGACCGTGACGGTCTCCGACGCCAACTCGGTGCCGCCGTCGGCCTCCCGGACGGCGACGTCGAACGTCCCGATCCGAGATATGCTGAATCCGAGGTCCACCGTCGCGTCAGTCGAATTCGGAGGCAGTCGGACGTTGTCGAGCGCGGCGACATCCCCGTCGACGGTGACCTCGACGGTCGTTCCGCCCACGAAGGCGGCGTCGTTCGACCCCGTCGCGGTGACGAACGATTCGCCGAGGTCGGCCTCGTCGGCGATCGACACCGAAAACGTCTGCTCCGGCCGCTCGTACTCGGGGAGCCGCTTGACCTCGCGGCCCCGCGCCGGGCGCAGTTTCACCGCCGTCCCGCCGCTCGGCGCGAGCGACGCGAGCAGGGTCGCGTCGGGCGTGACGACCGCCTCGTCGATGCGGACCTCGGTCGGGTCGCGATCGACGCCGGTCCCGACCGCGTCGGAGTATATCTCCGCGACGTACTTCGGGCCGTTCCGGCCCTTCCCGCGGCCGTTTCCGTTTCGCTTGCCATTCTCCTTGCCGCGGCCCTTGCCTTTCCCCTTGCCGTTGCGCTTGCCCTTCCCCTTGCCGCGCCCCGGCGCGTCGCCGGCGTTGCCGGGGGCGTCGCCGGAGTTCCCCGGCGCGAGGAAGTCGAGCGGCACGTCGACCGCGCGGCCGTCGCCGTCGGTCATGGCGCCGACGTACCACTCGTCGCCGCGCCGCCGGGCGATCGCGAGGTAGTCGCCGATCGCGGAGCCGACGACGCGCGTCTCGTCCCAGCCGGCGGCCGGGACGGACTCGATGAAGCCGAACTCGGGCTCGGCCTCGAAGTTCTCGTTCTCGGGGACGTACCCCTCGTACTCGGCCGGGACCGGCGACGGCTCGCCGGACTCGGTGACGGCGACGGCGTTGAGGTTGAACCCGCCCACGTCGCCGCTGAAGCCGTCGTCGCCGCTCTCGTAGTCGAGCTCGATCGCGACCTCGTTGTCGCCCGCGTCGAGCTCGACCTCGGTCGTGAACACCTGCCAGTCGTCCCAGTAGTCGGTGAAGTCGGGCTCGATGGTCTCCCGCGCGTCGTTGACGCGCAGCGTCGCGCGCGGCGTGCCGGCGTCGATCACGCGGCCCGCGTTCTCCTCGGCGTCGCTCGCGTAGCGCAGGTGGAGGTCGTACGTCCCGGCGCTCGGCACGTCCTCGACCGCGAACGAGACCGACGACCCGCTGGGCGCGCGGTTGGGGTCGACGGCGACGAAGTTGGTGCCGAACGCGTCCCGCCAGGAGTCGTCGGTGACGAGGCCGTCGAGGTCGCCGGCGGCGGCCTGGAGCGCCTCCCCGACCCCGAACGTCTCGTCGACGTACCCCTCGATCCGGTCGGCGGCCATCTGGAGCCCGCTGAGGTACGTCGGGTACATCGCGAGCTGCTTCGCCCGCGTCGTCTGGATCTGGTCGCCGCGGTCGTCGCCGAACGTGATGTCGAAGATGCCCGGCTGGTAGCTCACCGGGCCGGCGAGGTTCCGCGTGAACGGGAGCGTGACGTGGTGGTCGCGGCCGACGTTCGAGCCGAGCTGGCCGAACCCGTCGTACTCCTGGGCCTTCACGACCTCGCGGTTCGCCACGTTCGGGTAGGTGCGGATCTCGCCGGTCGGCTTGATCCCCTCGTGGATCTCTAACAGCTGGCGGTTCGCGGCCGCCTCGCGGATCACGAGCCGGTGGTGGTTCACCGCGAGCTGGTTGTGCTGGTTGTGGGTCGGGTCGGCGCCGTCCCCGTCGATGCCGAGCCCGGGGTCGGAGACGTACCCGTTCTTGATCGAGTTGATCCCCTCGGCCTCGTAGCCCGCGAACACGTCCTCGTCGAGGATCGCGGCCTCGTACTGCGGAATGTTCCCCGCCGTCTCGTTGTGAATCGTCATCTCGACCAGGTCGGGGAGGTCCGCGCCGTAGCCGGTCACCTCCGGCACGTCGAAGTCGGGATAGGAGTCGTCGACGCCGAAGCCGAACCCGGTGCCGTCGCCGGGGTAGGTGTCCCAGCCCTGGTTCCACCCCTCGACGAGCACGCTGTCGATGCCGTTCTCGCTGGCGAAGCGCATGTACCGCTTCATCCGCTCGGTGCGCGCGCCGTGGACGTACGCGGCCGGGTTCCCGCCGTCGTTCGCGACCTCGTCGTCCGTCTTGTACTCCCAGTTCGCCTGCCCCGCGATCATCGTCCACCAGATGCCGACGTACTTGCGGGGCTCGATCCAGTCGGTGTCGGGGCCGTTCCCCGCGGTCGGCAGCGCCGACTCGTCGAGCGAGTCCGCGAGCAGCGGGACGAGCTGCGACTCGATCAGCTCGCCCGGCCGGTCGACGACTTGGATCGTCCGCCACGGCGTCGCCGCCGGGAGATCGAGCGAGGCCCGCGACCCGTTGGGCAGCGGGGTGAGCTCGGTCGCGAACGCCGTCCCGCCGCCGTCGCTCCGGGGCGCGAGCGTCGCGGCCGCGTAGTCGTCGAGGTTCGCCTCGTGGACGCTGAGGTACGCGTCGCCCGCGTCCACCGTGAGCGGGGTGTGCGCGCCCTCTCGCATCGGCGTGCCGTTCGGTCGCCGGTTCTCGACCCCGCCCGGGATCTCAGACAGCGGCGTCTCGACGTACTCCTGCTCGAACCGGGGGTTCGTCACCGCGTTCGCGATCCACCAGGCGTCGTAGTCGTCCGCGAAGTCGACTCCGGTGTTCTCCGCGTCGATCACCGCCTTCTCCGAGTTGCTCGCGAACTCCTCGCGCAGCACCGTCCGGAACCCGATCCCGTCGTCGAACACGCGGACCTGGAGGGTGGCGGTGCGGCCGTCCTCGGCGGGGGAGCCGTCGGCGGCCGCGTCCGCGAGCCCGACGCTGAGGGCGTTGTACTCGGCCTCGACCTCGTCGTAGGCGCCCCACACCGGCTCCCACTCCTCGGTCGAGACCGCCCGGATCGTCCCGGTGACCGCGACCGCCCCGTCCGCCCCCTCGGCGCTCGCGCCGAACGCCGACTGGTTCCGGAAGTCGAACCCGAGCCGCGACGGGCCGACGTAGGTCGTTCCGTTCCGCGCGACCTCGTAGGTCGGGACGCCGTCCGAGACGTCGACCGTCACCGCGATCGACCCGTCCGGCGATTCGATCGTCTGAACCGGGTCGTCGGCGTCGTTGGCCACCGGCGCGGCGTCGTCGGCCGACACGTCCCGCGAGTAGGCGGCCGCCGCCACAAGCGCCCCCACGCTCCCGAGGAAGCCGCGGCGCGTCGTCCCGCTCGACGTTTGCTGTGATCGTTTCTCACGCATTCCGTCAACACCGTGTATACGATGAATAATAATGCTATTGTAACCAATCGAAGTGATTGGATTTCGAAACGACCGAGTCGACGCCCCCGTCGATCGCCGTGCCGTCCGCGGATCGGTCGCTACAGCGCGTTCTCCAGCGCCGACGCGACGCGCCGCGCCTTCTCGGCCAGCGGCTCCGGCGTGCGCCCCGCGGCGACCGACTCGTCGAGTTCGTCGTCGTCGACGCGCTCGACCGTCCCGTCCGGCCGCTTCACCACGTCGACGTGGAGGTCGACGTAGCGGGCCGCGTCGGGGAACACCTCGACGGGCGTACAGACGTTGACGTACGTCCCGCGGACGCTCCCGTCGCGGCCGCGATACGTCGTCGGGTACCACCAGCGCCCCTCCTTCAGGCTCGTCTCGGCGACGTCGCCGGCCACGCGGTCGACCCCGAGCCCGTCGTAGGTGCCGCCGCCGCTCATCTCCCGCTCGACGGTGACGGTCCCGTCGGGGTCGACCCCCGTGACGGTCGCCTCGCCGAGGGTGATCAGCCGCCCGTCGGGCTTGCCGTGGTCGATCCGGAGCGCGTCGCCCTCCCGGGGCCCGAACGCGTCGCTCACGACCGCGAACGGGAACTCGGCGTCGGGGTCGGGGTCACAGAGCGCCTCCGCGAGGTCGACGCCGGCCGAGGCGTCCGCCGAGCCCGCCTTCACGCGGTGGTGGCCCGGCATCGTCGCGGTCGCGCCCCGGCGCGCGTCGTCGAGCCCGAACCGACTCTCGCGGCCGAACCAGACCCAGACGCCGGCGTCCGGCGCGGCGACCGGCGCGTCGCGGAGCCGCCCCCGGTCGTCGAGGACGCCGACCCCGGACCCCGTCCCGTCTGCCGACGCGGCCGCGTCGCGCAGATCCTCGGCGGCGTCGACCGCCGCGTCGAGGCCCGCGCTCAGCGCCTCGGTGTCGGCGTCGACCGCGGGGGGTCGCCACACCGCGCGCCACCCGTCCGGCGGGTCGAGGTCGAGCAGGTCGAGCATCCCCGACAGCTCGCGGGCGGCCTCGTCGTCCCGGACGTCGACCCGCGTCCCGGAGCCCGGTTCGAGCGCGACGAGGTCGCCGCCGACCCGCAGCTCCCCGGCGAGCTCCGGGCGCCGGTCGGTCCACGGCGCCGCGGACTCGCGCACCTGGACGCGGACCGCGTCCCCCGTCTCCACCCGGGCGTCGACCGCGCCGTACGGGAGGTACCCCTCGGCGGCGGTAGCGGGCGCGCTGGCGGCCTCCCCGCCCTCGCCGCCGACCCGGAGGTCGACGACGGCGCCGCCGCCGAGCGTTTCCGTCACCTCGCCGTCGAGGACCGCGCCGGGCGGCGTCGGGTCCGCCCACGCGAGCGCGTCGCGGCCGGCGTCGACCAAGAGGTCGCGGACCGCATCGAGCGCGTCCGGGTCGCCGTGCGCGCCGACGCCCTGCCGGTCGTCGCTCGTCTCGACCCGGACGTCCGGCGGGTCGGTCCCGAACGGGGCGTCGAACCGCCGGCGGATCGGCGGCGAGGCGTCGACCACCTCGTGACCGGCGTCGAGCAGGCGCGCGGTGAGCGCCGTCGCGTAGATGCCGCGCACGCGGGCCCGTGCCATCGTCACAGCTCTCCGCGCTCGCGCGCGAACCGCACCCGGTCGTTCACCGTGTCGCCGAGCGAGAGCTCGACGACGACCGGCTCGCCGCCGTCGTCCTCCCGGAGGATCCGCCCGCCCTCGACCGGGACGCCCCAGCCGTCGAGCGAGAGGTAGCCGCGGAGGTCGCTCCCGTGAGTGAACAGGTCGACCTCGGCGGTCGGGTGCTCCTGGATCGCGTCCGCGCTGTGGGCCATCTCCATGTCCGAGTGGTAGGGGCCCTCCGCGCCGAAGAACGACCGGAGGCGGTCGGCGTCCCGCGCGACGAGTTCGGCGACGCGGTCCGAGGCGTCCGCGACCGCGTCCGCGTCCAGCCCGGCCTCCCGGAGGGCGCGCTGGACCCGAGGATCGAAGTGCATACCCCGCATTCGGGCGCCGCCGTTTCAATCCTGTCGGCCGCGTCGCCCCGCGCCCCCGGTTCCGATCCACCGCCGCCGCGCGGTCCGGGCCGGCGCCGCCTTCGGCTCCCCGCGAGTCTTCCGCCGACACCGACGGTTAAGTCACCGCGGGGGTAATCCGCTCGCATGCCATCCGAGCAGGACCCGATCGCGTCCCGGGCCGACGACGACCGCGACCTCTACGACGTCGCGACGTGGGAGGAGCGGACCTCCCTCGACGGGCTGTCGGTCGCCCTGTACTGGCTGCTGACGCGGTCGGCGAAGGCGGGGGTCGTCTTCGTCGCCTTCGTCGGTCTGTTGGCGATCCTCGGCTCGTTCGGGCTGGGGCTCATCTTCGATCCGGCCATCGCCATCCTCCTCGGGCTCTCCGCCGTTCCCGCCCTCGGCCTGGCCGCGTACGTGTACCGGTCCGACGTGACGACCGCCGAGCCGCTGTCGCTGCTCGTCGCGACGTTCCTGCTCTCCATCCTCACCGCCACCTTCGCGGCGATACTGAACAGCGTGCTCCAGCCGTACTTCCGGCCGTTCGGCTTCCTCGGGCTCGTCGTGTTCTTCTTCGTCGTCGTCGGCCCGATAGAGGAGACGGTCAAGCTGCTCGCGGTGCGGCTGTACGCGTACACCGACGACCGCTTCGACGCCGTCATCGACGGGGCCGTCTACGGCGCCCTCGCGGGCCTCGGCTTCGTCGTCATCGAGAACTTCGTCTACATCGCCCAGAACGTCGACATGGGGGAGCTGTCGGTGGGCATCGCGACGCTCGGCGCGGGCGACGGCATCGCCGCCCTCCGGGCGCTCGCGGGCCCGGGCCACGTCGTCTACTCGGCGTTCGCCGGCTACTACCTCGGGCTCGCGAAGTTCAACCCGGAGAACCGCGGCCCCATCATCGTCAAGGGGCTCGTCCTCGCGGCGGCGATCCACGCGCTGTACAACACGCTCGTCGGTCCGGTCACCGGCGTCGCCTCCGGCCTGCTCGGCCTCCCGCAGGTCGTCGCGCTGTTCGGCTTCGTCCTCGTGTTCCAGGGCACGTTCGGGTACGTCCTCCTCCGGAAGATCCGGCGGTACCGCGACGCGTACCTCGACACGCGCGACGCGGTGGGCGAGGACGTGGCGCCGGAGCTCGACGAGTTCGAGCAGTAGTCAGCGGACCGGGACCCCTCGCCGCCGTCAGGGCCGCGCCTCGACCCGCGAGCGGTCGCCGGTGCCGTCCGTCAGCGCGCTCGCGAGCGCTCCCTTCACCACGACGTCGTCGCCGAGGTCCGTGAGCCGCACCTCCGGGACGTTGATGAACACCATCTCCGGGAGCTTCTCGCGGATGGGGTCGAGGACGCGGTCGGGGTTGTTGAGCGCGACCGCGCCGCCGACGCTCACGACGAGCGGGGCGTACGCGTGGATGACGTTGGCGATCCCCATGGCGTTCCAGTGGGCGACCTGGTCGATCACGTGGTCGGCGAAGGTGTCCTCGCCCGCGGCCTCGAACACGTCGACCGCGGAGAAGTCGGGGTCCTCGATGGGGAGGCTCGTCTCGATCGGGTCCTCCTCGTGCAGCTCGCGGGCGTAGTTCGGGATGTTGTTCCCCGAGCAGTACCCCTCCCAGTGGCCGTCGAGCCCGCAGCCGCAGGTCATGAACCCGTGCGGGTCGACGGTCATGTGGCCGACCTCGCCGGCGTTGCCGTCCCATCCGGAGAGCACGTTGCCGTCGACGGCCACCCCGGCGCCGATCCCCGAAGAGATGGTGAGGTACACCATGTCGTCGGGGTTGCGCTCGGAGTGGAACCGCTCGCCGATGACGCCCGCGATGGTGTCGTTGTGGAGGTACACCTCGTCGGTGTCGAGCAGCCGCCCGACCGGGCCGACGAGCGGGATGCGCTCGACGGTGTCCGGGAGGTTCGCGGGGCCCTGGACGACCCCCTCCGCCAGGTCGAGCGGGCCGATCGATCCGATCCCGGCCGCGACCGCCTCGTTCGGCGCGATCCCCGCGTCGGTACAGGCTCCCCGGACCACCTCCAAGACGGCCTCGGTGACGGCGATGCCGTTCGGTCCTCGCGGGGTGCCTCGCGACGCGGCGCCGAGGACGGCCGCGGTCTCGTCGCCGACGACCGCTCGGACGTTCGTCGCCCCGAGATCGACGCCCACGTAGTACATCGGGTGTAAGCGCGACCCCGTCTCACTTAAGCGGGACGCTTCGGGCGGTCGAGCGGGGGTAAAGAAGCGCGGCGGCGCGAAACCGCGTTACGAGGCGGTCTCGCGGACGAACGTCACCGGACACGGCGCAGAGAGCATGACCTCCTGGGCCGCGCTGCCGAAGACGGCCTTCCCGGTCGGCGAGCGCTGCCGCCCGCCGACGACGACGCGGTCGGCCTCGACCCCCTCTGCGGTCTCGACGACCTCGGTCGCGAGGTCGCCGACCGCGCCGCGGATCGAGTGTCGCACGCCGGCCGCCGAGAGGAGGTTCGAGAGCTCCCGGGTGGTCCTGTGTCGCCCCGCGACCGCGTCGGGCGTCGCGTTCTCCGCGTCCGCGTCGAAGCCGAGCCGCGCGCGCGTCTCGTCGAACTCCTCCTCGTCGAACACGTGGGTCAACACGACCTCGGCGTCCGCCGGCCCCGCGAGCGCGATGAGCTCGTTCGCGAGCCGCTCGGTCCGTTTCTCGTCTGCGCTCCCGACCGCCAGCACGACCGTCTCGATGCTCATACAGGCCTTTCGTCCCCGACCGAGTTAAGATTGGTGGAGTTTTAACTCGAATCTGAATAAACATTCGCCCGATCGATCCTGACACTCCCGCCGGCGCGCGGCGTCGCGACTAACGGCCGATCGAACGCGAAGCTGACGGCTCCTGGAACGGGGCGTCGACGAGAAACGGCGGCGGGGTCCGGTCAGTAATCGGGGGCGTCGTCCTCGACTTCGCGCTTCAGCGAGTCGCGGCGGGACTTCGCGTCGCGGCCGGTCGCCTCCAGGAGGAACTCGTTTTTCGCGTCGACGGCGTCGGCGGCGGCGTCGGCGTTGCCCTCGGCGATGACGTCCTCGGCGGGCCGCTCCTCGAAGTGGACCGCCAGCTTGTCCTTCTTGCTCCCGTACTCGGCGGCGCCCGCGACGATCCGGTCGAACACCGGGTTGTCGGGGTCCGAGACGACGTACAGTTCGTGGCCCTCCCACTCCTCGGTGCCCGTGACCTCGCCGAAGTACTCCTCGATGGAGCCCTTCAGGTCCGGCATGCGGTCGTCCAGATGCTCGCCGCGTCGCATCTTGTACTCCTTCATGCCGCGACCGTTCGACAGGCCGGCGTAAACCAGTTTCGTCACGGCCGCTCGGCGGGTTCGGCCGGCAACGCGACGCCTTTTACCGCCCGACTACCGCGGCCGCTCGTCGACGTACCCGCGCTTGCACTCCGGGCAGATGTCGCCCGCGCGCATCGAGCTCCCGCCGGCGGCCCGGACCATCCCGCACTCGGGGCAGTAGTACTCCGTCGGCTCGTCGTCCCCCATCGTCTCCAGGTCGGGGCTCTCGCCGCGGGTGATGCCGGTCTCTCCCGGGTCGCCGGCGTCGAACGAGACCGCCTCGCCGTCGTCCGGCGCCTCGACGTACTCCGTCTGCTCCCCGTCTTCCGGCCGATCCGCGGCCTCCGGGGTGAGCCCGTCGCCGAACTCCACCTCGGCGTCGCCGCCCTCGCCGACCTCCGCGCTGAACCCCTCGTCCTCGCCGCCGTGGTCGGGCCAGGCGGTCGACCCGCCCGCCTCGGCGTCCGCCTCGTCGACGGACGGCCACGCGCCCCGCTCCCTGTCGTCGTCGGCGTCCGCCGTCCCCTCGTCGAGGATCACGCCGTCGTCGGTCTCGGCGTCCGCCTCGTCGGTCGGCCGGTCCTCCGGCTCGGCGTCGGCCGCGGGCGACGACGCGGCCGCCGACTCCCCGCCGGCGTCCAACAGCTCCGCGTCCTCGTCCGCCGGGTCCGACTCCGCCGCGGCGTCCGACGCACCCGCTGCGCTCGGGTCGGCCGGGCCGTCGTCGCCCCGCGGCGGCTCGGCCTCGTCGTCGCCCGCCGCGCCGTCGTCGAGGATCACGGCGTCGTCGCTCCCGGCGCCGGGCTCCTCGTCGAGCGTCAGTCCCTCGGCGCCGGCCGCGGCGCCGTCCCCGTCGACGGTCCCCGGCGCCGCCCCGTCGCCGACGTCCGGCGCGGGACCGCCCCCCGGCGTCGCGGTCGCGCCCGCGTCGCTCCCGGCGTCCGCGTCCGCGGCGGCCTCGTCCGCCAGTTGCTCCATCGTCGTCACCTCGGTGTTTTCGCTGACGATCTGCGTCTCGCCGCAGCGAGCGCAGGTCTTCACCTCCTTGACGGTCGTGACGACCTCGTCGCCCTCCTCCTCGCGCTCGCGCCGGAGTTCGGGTTCGCCGAAGTCGTGTCCGAGCAGACACCTGAGTCCCATTGTGCCACCCTGCGGTGCCGAGGGTAAAAAACGCCCCGTCGGCGTCCGACGCTCGGCACACGACCGGTATCGCCGCCCGACGCCGGCGTCCCGTCCGGGTCCGGCCTCGCGCCCCGCGGACACAGACTCTTTGTGGATCGCTCGCGTACCCTCGCTCGACATGCCTACTGTATCCTACAAGGGCGAGGAAATCGAGTGCGAGGAGGGCGCCAACCTACGCGACGTGCTCAAAGAGGCCGGTCTCTCCGTCTACAACGGCAAGATGGAACAGCTCAACTGCCGCGGCGCCGGGTCGTGCGGCTCCTGTGCGGTCCAGGTCGAGGGAGAGGTCAGCGAGCCGAGCAAGAAGGAGCGCGCCCGCCTCTGGCTCCCGCCGCACCACCCGAACCACGACGTCCGCCTCGCCTGTCAGACGAAAGTCGAGGGCGACGTGACCGTCACGAAGGGCCGCGGGCTCTTCGGACAGCACATCTGAGCGCGGACGCGCCGCTCTCGCGGACTCTCTTCGAGGCTCGACGGCGCGCGACGAGCGGCGCGCTGGTCGAGGCTGAAATACGGCCGCAGCGGACGTGAGCCCGCGACGCGGACGAAAACGTTTGGTACCGTGTGTCAGAGTCGCGTTCGGCGCCAGCCGGACCGACCCACCTTTCGGATCGGCTTACTGCCGAACGACGTTGGTCGCGCGGGGGCCCTTCTCGGAGGACTCGATGTCGAACTCGAGCTCCTGGCCCTCTTCGAGGTCCGGGCCGCCGACGTCTTCCATGTGGAAGAACACGTCGTCGTCCGCGTCGTCAGTCTCAATAAATCCGTAGCCGCCAGTGTCGTTGAAGAAATCAACCTTTCCGGTCGCCATTGCGACTGTAGAGAGGCCCCGACCCGGGATAAGAATTGCGAGTGTACAGTTACCACGACGCTCGCTGAACGTTCGTTCTCGAAAAACCCCGCTTTCCGGGGCGAATCTTGACCGAACGACGGATTCTCGCTCCGACGCCGGTCGATCCGTCGAGTTCTCCGACGGGCCCTCCGACGCGGACGTTTATGCGTCCGGCCGCGAAAACGGCGCGTGTGTCTCACGCGCACCGAGCGGACGGCCCCGGCCTGCTCCTCCGCGAGAACGGCCCCGCCCTGCTGGTCCCGGCGGCGTGGGGAGTCGCCGCGGGAGCGGTCGTCGGCCTCGTCTCCGCGCACGCGCTGTTCGTCGCGCACGTCGTCATGAGCGTCCTGCTCGTCGCCTTCGTCGCCGCCTCGTGGCGCGACATGGCGACGGGGGTCCTCCGCGCGTGGAAGCTGGTGATCCTCGCCGGCACGCCGGTCACGGTCGCCGGCGTCGCCGGGTTCCTCGCGCGCGACGGCGCCGCGCCGGTGCTCGCGGCCGCGGTGCCGGCCGACGCGCTCCTCGCCGTCGCCTTCTACGGCTGGATGCTGCTGCCGGCGCCCGCGTTCGGCTACACGGCCCTGCGCGACCCCGACGGCCGGCGGTCGGCGGTCCACGGCGTCGCCGCCGCCTGTTCGGTCGCGGGCGCCGCCGTCGCCGCGCTCGCGGGCTCCCAGACCGGCGTCGTCGCCGGAATCGCGCTCGTCGGCCTCGGGCAGACCGCCGGCATCCTGACGGCGACGGCGCTGTACTGACCGGCCGCCGCGCCGCCCGCACTCGTCCCTGCTCAGCCGCTTGGCCCGTCGAGCGCCCGGCGGAGCGCCGTGCGGTGGAACTCGACGGCCGCGTCGCGGTCGACCGGCGGGTACCGCGGGTTCGTCACCGCGCCCCCGCCGTCGACGACCGCGCTCGCGACGGCGGCCGCGCGGTGCGCGCGCTCGACCGCCGGCAGCGGGGCGACCGACTCGTACCCCTCGCGGAAGGCCCGGCGGAGCGGTCCGGTCTCGCCCGCGGGCACGTACCAGTCGACGACGAGGTGTTCCGCCTTGGCGACCGACACTCCGGGCGGGGCCGCGAGCGGCGCCTCCCAGTCCAGGACGGCCGTCACTGCGCCGTCCGCGACGAGGGCGTTCCCGGGGCGGAAGTCCCACGGGAAGAGGCGCGGGTCGCCGTCGGCCCCGATCGGCCCCCGGAGCGCGTCGCGGACCCGCTCCCGGAGGTCGTCGAAGTCGGCCGGCAGCCGCGCCGCGTGCCGCTCGCCGAACCGCCGCACCCACTCCGCGGCGTCGGCGGGGTCGCCGACGGACAGCGACGGGCCGTGCTCGGGGGCCGACTCCGCTCCCGTCGCTTCGTCGGCCGGGGACTCGTCGGCCGTCAGCCCCCCGCACCCGGAGAACCGGAACGCCTCGTGGAGCGTCGCGAGGAACCGACCGAAGGAGCGCGCGACCCCGCGCCGGTCGGTCGGGTCGAGGTCGACGAACGCCCCGTGGAGGTCGCGCCCCTCGATCAGCGGCGTGACCAGCCACCCGGTGCCGTCGACGACGCCGTCGCCGAGCGGTCGGGGGACGGGCACGTCGGTCCGCGCGTCGATCGCCGCCAGCAGCGCCGCCTCGGTCCTCGTCGCCCCCGGCGCCTCCGAGCACTGGACGACGACCGGCTGCTCGGCCGCGAACCGCACCACCTCCGTCCGCTTGCGGTTCCCCCGCTCCAACGACTCGACGCTCACGGGCGTCGCCCTCGGGCGCGTGGCCGTGAGGGCCCGCTCGCGGACGGCGTCGCTCACCCGTTCTCCTCCGTCCGGGTCGCCGCCTCGCCTCCCGTCCCGCCGTCCGCCGTCAGCAGCGCGGCCACCTCGTCCAGCGAGTCGACGACGTAGTCCGGGCGGTACGGGGCCGCCGCGTCGTCGGGGTCCCGCCGGAGCCACGCGGACCGGAGGCCGGCGTTGTGCGCGCCGGCGACGTCGTACGCCAGCGAGTTCCCGACGTACAGCATCTCTCGCCGCTCGACCGACAGCGTCGCCGCCAGCCGCTCGAACGGTTCCGCGTGGGGCTTCCGGCGCGGGAGGTCCCCGGCGTACACGATCGCGTCGACGCGGTCGGCCAACCCGAGCGCCTCCACCTTCGCCCGCTGGCGCGCCTCGGGACCGTTCGTGAGCACGCCCACGGGGCCCGCGTCCGCCGCGGCCGCCAGCGCGTCGGCGGCGCCCGGCAGGTACGCCACCCGCGACTCGTCCGCGACCGCCTCGAACGCCGCCGCGAGCGCGACGGGGTCCACGTCCCGGCCGTGCTGGGCCGCCAGCCGCGCGAACCCCGCGCCGAGGTACCCGACCCGGTCGTCGGGGTCCGGCGGCCCGTCGAGGAGGGGCCACAGCTCTGACGGCTCCCCGAACGGCTCGACGCCCGCCCGCTCGAACGCCCGTCGGTAGAGGGCGTCCACGTCGTGGTCGTGGCGGCACAGCGTGTCGTCGAGGTCGAACGCGACCGCCGCGAACCGGCTCATGGGAGGAGGTGGCGCCGCGCGGCGAAGTCGGTTTCGGCGACCGGCCCGTACCCCCGACGATGGTCGACCCCGAGGACACCTACGACTGCGAGACGTGCGGCGCGCGCGTCGCCGTCGCGGACGCCCGCCGCTCCGAACCGTTCGGCGACCTCGACCCCGAGACGTGGCAGACGCTGAACTGCCCGCACTGCGGGGACCGGCTCGCGACCGTCCTCGTCGGCGACGAGTGAGCCTCGGCCGAAGCCCCCCGGGTCGATACTCGTCACGTCTCATGGTGACACCCCACAATACCTACGTCTCCGGTTCGTAGCCACCCCATGCTCGACATCGGGACGGTCTACCTCGTCGCCGCCGGCGCGCTGCTGCTCGCCGCGCTCGCGGTCGGCCTCCGCGCTCTCGTCGGCGTCTTCCGCGAAGGCCGCGAGCGCAGCCGGAAGCGCCGGGAGGGCGAGCTCGAACGCTACACGAAGGACCCGGTGTACGACCGCGAGCCGCCCGATTCGGACGGCGTCGCGGAGACGCCCTCGACCTGCCCCCAGTGCGGCGCGGACAACGACGCCGAGTTCACGTTCTGTCGCGAGTGCGCGGCGCCGCTCGGGCCTGACCCGTGACGTTGACGATTCCCGACTGACCGTTCTCAAAGTTATCAACTCTCGGAATCAGGGGCGAACTGTTTATTACCTGATCGGCGTTCGTTCCGAGGAACGGACCACGGCCGGCCGACTGCGGCGCACGCGCCGAATCACACTCCATGATACCTTCACAGCGGGCACGGACCGTGCTCGCGGTCTCGCTCGTTGCGGTCGTACTGGTGTCAGTAACAGTGTTCGCGGGCGTGGCCGTCGGTAGTATATATACGCTTGAAGGTGCTGAGGATTCGATACAGCCCGGAGAGGACCTAGCATTCGATGTTTATGACGACAACAATACTTCTGATGACGGAAATAAAATATTCGTCGTAATCGACGAAGACGATGATGAAGAGTTCGACCTTGGTGAGAGGAATATTTCTATTCCGAGTCTCGACGATCGTAGTCAAACTGGGACGTTTCCTGGTGCTGAAACCTCCGGACTAAACGGGACTTACACGCTTTTTTCAGTTGAAACTGACTCGCTCTCACCCGGGCAGAACTTATCCTCCGATACGTACGCAAACGAGGATCAAGTCATGATCGATGGGGTCACACCGTACGTCTCCGACGTCACCCTCACGAACCCCTCCGGACAGGACCTCAACGTCTCGTTCACCACGAACGAGCGGTTGAACGCGACGACCGTCGAACTCACCGGTGCCGAAACCGCGACGTTCGGACTCGGCGACTTCACCGAGACCAACGCCAGCGGCACGTACACGTAACATCTGACGTACGACGGGAGCTCGGACGGCGAGTACACCGTCGAGGTCACGTCCGCGGTCGACGCCGTCGGCAACGACGCCGGGACCAACCAGACGAGCGCCGAACTCGACGACTCCGCCTCCGTCGACACGGTCCCGCCGGGGATCGCCGGCGTCGAAGCCGAAGTCGGGAGCGACACCGTGAACGTGTCGTTCAACGAGAGCGTGAACGCCAGCGACGGCGGCGCGCTCTCGGCGTCGAACTTCACCTACGGGAACGTGGAATCTGGCGGGGCGACCGGCGTGGACGTGGTGTCTCACACGGTAGGAGCCGATACGGCCACGCTGACGCTCGACGCGAATGTGACCGCCACGGATCTCGGCAACGACACGGTCGCGGCGGCCGCCGGCGCGATCGCGGACGGCGCGGGGAACGACGCGCCGACCGCCGACCTCGCGCTCGCCGACACCCTCGACCCGAGCGCGCCGGTCGACGCGACGGCCGGCGTGATCAACGCGAGCAACGCGGGGGGCTACGACCTCACCGTCGACCTGCCCGACGATCACGAGGCCGGGACGGTCGCGGTGTCGCTGTCGAACGGCGGGATGGTCACCGAGAGCAAGGCCGTCGCCAGCGAGGACGACGGCGACGCGGACCCCGACACTATCGCGTTCACCGGACTGGACGTCTCGTCGCTCGCCGACGGCGCGGTGACCGTCGACGCGACGCTGACCGACGACGGCGGCAACGACGCGACGGGCGCGGGCCTCGCGTCGCCGACGAAGGACACCGACCTCCCGGGCGTCGCGGACGCGACGATCACGAACGCGACGATCGGCACCGAGGACGCCGGCGTCGCACAGACGGTGACCGTCGACTTCGACGAGGACGTCGACCAGGGCGCCGCGCCGAACGTGACGGTCCTCGGGTCGAACCTGAACCGGACCTACGACGTGACGGGGAGCTTCGACGACGCCCGAACGTGGACGGGGACCGTCACCATCGTCGACGACAACGAGGCGGCCACCGCCACGATCCGGGTGACGAACGCGACCGACCTCGCGGGGAACGTCCAGTCGCCGGACCCCGACGACTCGAACACCTTTCAGGTTGACACCCGCGGGCCGATCGCGCCCGTCGACACCGTCGCCGGGAACGTCACGGCGAGCAACGCCACGACCTACGCGGCGACCGTCGACCTCGTGAGCGGCTCGAACGCCGACGAGGTCGAGGTCCGCGTCGACGACGGCGCGACGACGGTGAGCAAGAGGGTCCCGACGGGCGGCAGCGACTCGGTCACCGTCTCGGGGATCGACGCCTCGTCGCTCGCGGACGGGCCACTCACGGTGACCTCGCGCGCGCTCGACGGCGGCTTCGAGAACGCCGAGGGGTTCGTCCAGCCCGTGACCGTGACGAAGGACACGGTCCGGCCGGGCGTGGCGTCGGTGTCGGTCGGTGACGGCACCGTGAACGACTCCGACGCCGGGACGACCCAGTCGGTCACCATCACGTTCGACGAGGACGTCGACACGAGCGTCGCGCCGGCGGTGGCCCTGACCGGACTCGCGCAGGGCGACACCGTAGTCTCGGGAAGCTTCGCCGATGCGCAAACCTGGACGGGCACCGTCGCGGTGACCGACAACGACGAGGAAGCGACCGTGACCGTCGAGGTCTCCGGCGTCGAGGACCCCGTCGGGAACCCCCAGACGCCGGATCCGGATACCTCCGGGTCGGTCGGTGTCGACACCCGGACGCCGAATGTCACCGGCTTCACGGCCACACACGACGGCACCGGCACCGTCGAGGTGTCCTTCGAGTCCGACGAGTCGCTGGCGTCGACGTCGGTGTCGCTCGACACGCCGACCGGGTCGACGACGCTTACCCCGACGACGGCTGACGGGAGCGCGCCCTACGCGTACACGGCGACGTACGACGGCGCGGACGGCGACTACACCGCGACGCTCGATGCGGCCGCGGACGCCGCCGGAAACGACGGCGCCGCCGGGGACAGCGACACCGCGACCGTGGACACGACCCCGCCGACGTTCTCGGCGGCGTCGCCGGCGGGCGCGACCGTCACGACCGACCGGCCGGAGATCTCCATCGAGGTGACCGACGCCACCCGTGGGGTGAACGCTTCCAGCGTCGCGGTGACGGTCGCGGACGCCGACGGCGGCGACGGCGCCGAGTTCGACGCCGCAACGAACGCGACGACCGGGATCTCCGTCGACGGCGCGACCCTCACGGTGAACACGACCGAGGCGGGCGTCTCGCTCGTCGACGGCGCCGTCGACGTGACCGTCTCGGCGGCCGACGACGCCGGCAACGGCGACCAGACCGCGTTCTCCTTCACCGTCGACACGACGCCGCCGCAGTTCTCGAACGCCGCGCCCGCCGACGAGACGGTGACCGACGACCGGTCGGTCGTCTCCGTGGACGTCGCCGACGCGACCGCGGGCGTCGACGCGTCGACGATCGAAGTCACGCTGTCGAACGACACCGACACGATCCTCGCCGGGGCCGGCACGAACACCGACGGCGTCGCCTTCGACGGGGCAACGCTGACCGTCGACCCCGCCGGATCGGGCGTGCCGACGCTCCCGAACGGCAGCATCGACGTGACCGTCGACGCCGCCGACGCCGCCGGCAACGCCGACCAGACCGCCTTCTCGTTCGCGCTCGACACCCCGCCGGTCGTCTCGGGCTTCTCCGCGAGCGACACCGGCACCTCCGAGCGCAACGTCAGCGTCTCGTTCTCCTCCTCCGACGAGCTCGACGCCGTGTCCGTCTCCGTCTCCGGCGCCGAGACGGCGACCCTCTCGCTCGCGGACTTCTCTGTCACGCCGAACGGCGACGGCTTCGACTACGACGCGACCTACGAGGGACGCACCGACGGGACGTATGACTTCACGCTCGACACCGCCGACGACGGCGTGACCGACGGCGCCGCCGGGCAGACCGCGTCCGTCCTCGTCGACGAGGCGGTCCCGGACGTGACCGTCGACGCGCCGAACGGCGGCGGCCTCTACCGCGGCGGCGAGACGGTGACGGTCGAGTGGGCCGCGACGGACAACGTCACTGTCACGGACGACGTGGTCGTGGAGTACTCGTCCGACGGCGGGGGGTCGTGGCAGCCGGTGGCGTCCGGCCGCGCGAACGACGGCGCCTACGACTGGACGGTTCCCGACGACGACACGACCGACGCGCTCGTTCGAGTGAGTGCGAGCGACAACAGCAGCAACACAGGGTCGGACGTGAGTGACGGGGCCTTCGAAGTGGACTCGACTCCGCCGACCGTCGAGTCGTTCTCGGTGTCGAACCCGAGCGGGCAGGCCGTCACGGTGGCCGTCGAGACCGACGAGGCGCTCGGCGCGCTGTCGGTCGACGTCTCGGGTGCCTCCACGAGGGCCCTCTCGCTGTCGAACTTCACCGAGACCGGCACCGGCCCGTACACGTACGAGGCGACGTTCAACGACGGCACCGAGGGCACCTACGACGCGACCCTCAACACCGCCGCGGACGCCGCCGGTAACGACGGCGCCGGCGGCGAGTCGGACTCCGTCGAGGTCGACACCGTGACGCCGACGATCTCCGACTTCTCGGCGTCGAACCCGAGCGGCCAGACGGTGAACGTGAGCTTCGACGCCAGCGAGCGGCTGTCGGCGACCGCCGTCGAGCTGGAGACGCCCTCCACGACGGAGACCCTCTCTTCGCTCTCGGAGACCGGGTCAGGACCGTACACCTACACCGCGACGTACGACGAGGGCGCCGACGGCGTCTACAACGCGACGCTCGTCACCGCGGACGACGGGCTCGGAAACGACGGTGCGGACGGACAGACCGCGGCGGTCGAGGTCGACACGACCCCGCCGACGCTGTCGAACCTCTCGGTGACGAACCCCTCGGGCCGACAGGTCCGAGTCCACTTCGACGCCGACGAGCCGATCGACACGGTCGCCGTGGAGTTCTCCGGGCCGGAGACCGCGAGCGTCAGCACGGACAACCCGACCGTCGTCGACGGGTCGTACGTCGTCGGCTACACCGGCAACACCGACGGCGAGTACACCGCGACGGTGACCGGCGCCGTCGACGCCTTCGGCAACGACGCGCCAGACCGCTCGGGAACGGTGAACGTCACGACGGCGACCCCGATCATCTCCGGGTTTGCGGCCTCGAACCCGAGCGGCCAGAACGTCACCGTCGCGTTCGGCAGCGACGAACCGCTGGCGAACGTCACCGTCGACATCTCCGGCGCGGAGTCGGCGACGCTGACCGAGGCGGCGTTCGCCACCAACGGGAACACCTACACGGCGACCTACGAGGGCTCCTCGAACGGCACCTACACCGCCGTCCTCCGAACCGCGGCGGACGCCGACGGCGACGACGGCGCGAGCGGCCAGACCAACAGCGTCACCGTCGGTCCGACCGACGCGGCGCCCGCCGGCCCGGCCGTCTCCGACTTCTCGGCGACGAGCCCCGCGGACCGGCGGCTCCGCGTCTCCTTCCGGAGCGACACCCCGCTCGCCGACGTCGGCGTCGCCGTCTCCGGCCCGGACGCGACGACGCTCACCCGCGAGGCGTTTACCGAGGCGAACGGGACGTACACGGCGACGGTCGCCGTCGACGCGGCCGGCGACTACACCGCGACGCTGTTCGAGGCTGCGGCCGGCGCCGGGGCGAACGGCGCCGACGGCCAGTCCGCCTCGGTCGCGGTGGCCGCGAGCGCGCGGCCGGTAGCCGGGGGCGGAGGCGGCCCGAGCGGGACGGCCGGCGGCGCGGCGAGCGGGGGCGACCGCGGGGCCGGCGGCGACCGCGAGCCGACGGTCTCCGTCGCGCCGACCGGACCGACGGCGGCCGCGGTGACCGTCGAGGACGCCGGCGTCGGCGCTCCGGTCGGGATCGACCTCCGGAACGCCACGGACGGCCCCGTCGCCGTCGCTGACCTCTCGGTCTCGGTCGACCGGCCGACCGACTACTCGCTGTCCGTCTCGTCGTCGCCGACGGCCGCCCCCGACGCGCCCGCCTTCGACGGCCGCGCGGTCGGGTACCTCACCGTCGAACACTCGATGCCTGACGACGCGGTGGCCGGCGCGACCGTCCGCGTCCGCGTCGACGCAGACCGCTTCGCCGACGCGGCCGTCGACCCGCAGACGGCGGCCGTCTACCGCTACCACGACGGCGCGTGGCGCCGGCTCGAAACCGCGGTCGCGGCCCGCGATGACGGCTCGTACCTCCTGCGGGCGGAGACCCCGGGCTTCTCGACGTTCGCCGTCGGCACGGCGAGCGCCGACGCCCTCCGGATCGCGGGCGCGACCGCCGAGTCCTCGACCGCTGCGGTCGGCGAACCGGTGACCGTCTCCGCGACGCTCGTGAACGACGCCGGCTGGCGCGTCGACGGCGCGTTCTCCGTCGTCGCGGGCGACGAGGTCGTCGCCACCCGGAGCGTCTCGGTGCCCCCCGGGTCGACGGTGACGACCGGCGTCACGGTCGCCTTCGACGAGCCCGGCGACTACCGGCTCACCGTCGGGAACACCACTGCCGGCACGCTCGCGGTCTCCGCCGGCGACGCGGCCAGCGGCGAGGCGGGAGACGACGGTTCGGAGGACGACGGCGAGGGCGCCGCCGACGACGGGACGGATGCGGAGTCGACGGCCGACTCCGGCGACGCGTCCGCCTCGGAGGGTAGCACCGCCGACGGTTCCGCACCCGCGAACGCCACCGGCTCGTCGGACGAGAGCGTGCCGGGCTTCGGGCTGCCGGCGACCCTCGCCGCGCTCGCCGGGGCCGCCGCGCTCGCCCGCCGTCGGTCGGCGTGACCCCGGGCTTACCGGTCTTCACCTGCAGGGACGGAGTCGATCCGATTTTCAGTCACGACTGACGAATGTGAATTGCGCCGAAAAGCCATGCCGCCTCCCCGATTTGAACTCCGGAAGACGTGCTCGCCTCGCTGCGCGCGACTTCCGTGCTCAAATCGTCCCGGCGTCGTTTTCTCGACGGTTCGCTCCGCTCACCGTCTCGAAATATGCCGCCTCCCCGATTTGAACGGGGGACAGCTCGATCTTCAGTCGAGTGCTCTCCCAGTCTGAGCTAAGGCGGCTCGCACTCGGACTAACGCCGATTCCCAACAAAAGGATTTCGAAAGACCGCAGTCGGTCGATCGCGCGCCGCAGGAGTGGGACCGCCCGGATTCGAACCGGGGTCACGGGCACCCAAGGCCCGGAGTATACCACTAACCCACGGTCCCGCGCCTATATCTACCCGCATCGGCCGCTAAAGGGTTTCGTTGCGCTCCGCGCCGCGGTCGACCGCGGCCGCCCTCACTCCTCGTCGTCGCGCAGTTCGAGGTCGGCGACGATGTCGTAGGGGTCGGTCCCCTTCCGGACCGCGTCGAGGATGAAGAACGCCTCGTCGGGCGCGAGGAAGTGCCTGGTGACGCCCCGACCGAGCGGCGTCGGCTCGAAGCCGTCGATGAACTCCCACTCCAACAGCTTTCCGAGCGCGTGCTTGGTGGGGACTTCGCCGATCATGCGGTCGTTGAGGCGCTTGGCCTTCTTGCCGGCGACGACGACGTTCGCGAGCGTCTCCTCGGCCGCGGCGGTCTCGTCGTAGTGGGTCGCCACGTCCTCCATCTCGCCTTTCAGGAGGGTGAACGCCACCTCGTCCTCGGTGCGGTCCATCGAGCCGTGGTAGACGCCGTCGGGCTCGACGAGGAGGTAGACGCGGCCGCGGTCGTGGTAGTCGGGGCGCCCGGCGCGCCCGAGCATCTGCGAGAACTCCTGCACGGAGAGCCACTCGATCCCCATCGCCAGCGAGTCGAAGATCACCTGCGAGGCCGGGAAGTCGACGCCGGCCGCCAGCGCCGCGGTGGTGACGACCGCGGAGAGGTCCTGGTTCCCGAACTGGCGTTCTACCTTCTTCCGACGCCCGTAGTCGAGGCCGGCGTGGTACGGCGCGGAGTCGTACCGCAGCTTCCGGCTGATCTCGTGGCAGCGCCGCCGCGAGTTCGTGAAGATGATCGTCTGCCCGCGGTACCCCTTCGAGGACTTCGTGTCGAACTCGCGTTTCACGAGTTTGTCGGCGATCTGCGCCTTCTCGCGGCCGTCCGCGAACGTGACGTGGCGCTCGATGGGGACGGGCCGCTCCTCGTACTCGATCAGTGTCGCCCGCAGTTTCTCCGCGAGCCACTCGGGGTTCCCGACGGTCGCCGAGAGGTAGACGAACTGCGTGCCGTCGTATCCCGAACGCGTCCGCATCCGCTCTTCGCTGTAGTACTTCAGCCGCGAGATGAGCCCGTCGAGCCGGTGGCCGCGCTCGCCCTCCTTCAGCGTGTGGACCTCGTCGATGACGACCGTGCCCACGTCGCCGAGGTCCTTCCCCGTTCGGAGCGCGTGGTCGATTCCCTCGTAGGTGCCGACGATCACGTCGGCGCTCGGGTCGAAGCGGTTGCCGTCGTCGTTCACCCGCGAGGAGCCGACGCGGATCGACACGTCGAGCAGGTCGCCGTAGCGGTCCTCGAAGTCCTCGTGCTTCTGGTTCGCGAGCGCGACGAGCGGCACCAGGAAGAGCAGCTTCCCGTCGCCCTTCAGCGCGCGGTCGACCCCGGTCAGCTCGCCGACGAGGGTCTTCCCCGTCGCGGTCGCGCTCACGACCAGCTGGTCGTCGCCGTCCAAGAGCCCGTTCCGCACCGAGAGGCTCTGGACCGGAAGCAGCTCCTCGAACCGGCCCTGGAGGTGCGCGGAGAGGTCCGGATGGAGGTCTAAGTCCTCGGTCCGCACCGGCGAGACGTCGTCGACGTTCGCCGAGACCTCGTCGTACTTCGTGAGGTCGGGGTCGAGCCCGCCCTGAAGCAGGCTCACGATCCGGTCTAAGTCGCCCGACTCGTACAGCAGCTCCTCTAAGCGCTCCTCGGCCGCACCCGTGAACTCGCCTTTGTACGACAGCTCCCGCTCTAGCTCTCGGCGGGCACAGTCCCGGCAGATCAGCTCGCCGTTGTGTTCGATCGCGTCCTCGCTCGTGATCGGTCCGTACCGCCCGTCGCTCGCGCAGCGCCGGCAGGTCCGGACCGCCGTCGCCTCCAGCTGGTAGCCGTCCAGCATCTCCTTCAGCCGCGCCCGGTTCTCGGGCGTGGTCTGCTCGGAGATGCGGATCCGGCCGGCCGCCCGCGCGAGGTCGACGAACTCGTCCGGCTGGCGGGGGTGGTCCTCGCCGTCGCGGATCACTCGGAACTTCCCCGGGCGGGGGCCCGCGGAGGTCTCCTTGAGTTCGAGCCGCCCCCGGAGCACGCGCTTGCCGTCGCGGTTCGCGACCACGGTGTAGTCGCTCCGCGACTCGTGGAGGAACAGCGTCTCGACCTCGGCCAGCTGCTGTGACACTGCCGTGCGGTACGCGAGCGAGGTATTTCAGGAGTTCGGCTCGCCGCGCGGCGCCCCGGACGGCTGCGCAGTCCCGCGGCTACGTCACGCGAACGCGCGGAGAAGAACCCGCCTCACGGACGGGGCGGTCGGGGGTCGTTACGAGACGAGGAGCTTCTCGCCGCGGTCGACCGTGATCCGGCACGGCGGCGAGAGCTTGTTGTACGCGCGGCGGAACGCCTCCTTCACGACGGGCGCCTGGTCGACGTCGCAGTACGCGGTGAAGATCACGTCGTCCTTGTCGAGCCGCGCGGCGGTGCCGACCGGCTTCCCGAACGCCTGGCGCATGCCGTCGGAGACGCGGTCCGCGCCGGCGCCGGTCGCCTGCTTGTTCTCCCGGATGACCTGGTGGGGGAACTTGCGGAGGGTCATCTTGTAGTTGCCCTCGCCGAGCTCCTTGATCAGGTGGCGGTTCGCCGACAGGCGCGCGCTCTCGAGCGAGCCGTGTCGGACCTGGAGCTCCTCCTCGACGCGGAGGCTGATCTGGACGGGGTAGTCGTCCGGCTCCGCGGAGAGGTCGCCCATGTTGTGCTGGGCGATCTTCGAGCCGGGGATGCCCGTGATGTACTCGCGGCGGGTGTACGACGGCTTGTCGATCGTCCGATACATGGAGGCGGGTTTGTCAGACATGGCTACTTGTCCGAAGTAGCCCTCGCTGCGGCGATAAACCCTTCGATAGCGAGGCGTCCTCGTCGGCTCCGCGGGCGTCAGCGCCGCCGTTCGGCCCGATCGCGTCCCGCGTTGGCACGCCGCTCGGCTCACTCCTCGGGCGTCGGTTCGAGCGCGACGTGGTCGAACCCGCGGTCCGCGAGCCGCTCCGCGGCCCGGTCGGTGACCGACGGCGCGACCAGGATGCCGCGGACCGCGGGGGAGTCGTCGTCGGCCTCGCCCGCGTCGCCGACGCCCAGTTCCTCGCGGAGCGCCCGCACGTACCGCGCCAGCTGTCCCACGGCGTCCGGGCCGACCCGGCGGCGCTTCAGCTCGACGACGACCGGCGTCCCGTCGGCGTCGACGCCGAAGACGTCCATCGGCCCGGCGCTGGAGGGGCGCTCGGTCTCGCGGGGCTCGAACCCGGGTTCGACGAGCTCGGGGCGCTCTACGATCCGGGTTCGGAGGTCCTCCTCGCTGCCGTGGAGGGTGAGGTCGCGCCCGCCCGTGACGGCCATCGCCGAGAGCTGGTGAACGTCCGAAAAGCGGACCGTCAGGGTCTCGTCGGGGTTGCTCCTGGTCGAGCGCACCCGGAGCCGCCCCTCTCGGACCGCGGCGTGGTGTTCCGACCCCGGCGGCTGCCAGTTGACCGGCTGGCGCCCCTCGTCGGTGTGGACGAGGGCGGCGCCGTCGGGCTTCAACACGAGCAGCCGGTCGCCGGCGCCGAGGTCAGAGGCCGCGCGTCCCTCGTAGGAGACCGTACAGCGGCCGAACAGGCTGACGAGGTCCCCGCGTCCGAAGGCGTCCTCCAGCTCCCAGAGGGCCTCGCGGTGGCTCGGGTCGTGGACGCTCGTGACTGTCACTGGTGCGTCGTAGGCGGTTCCGAGTGAAAAAGGGCGCGCGCCGGGGGCCGTAGCCGCTCGGTCGGGACCGTCAGCGCGTCCGCTCCCTCTCAGTCGCCGCGCCGCGAGACGACGATACCGGCGACGAAGAGGACGACGCCGAGCGCGAAGGCGGCGATCCGAAGCGTCGTGTCCGAGACGAGGATTCCGGCCAGCACCGAGACGCCGAATCCGGCGTGTAACACCGCGGTGAGGTTCATGGGATCGGTACGGTCGGGCGGCACAAAAACGGGTCGAAGGCGGCTGGGCGGCCGCCGGGCGTCCCGCGCCGTCTCAGGTCCCGTGTTCCCAGCTGCCCATGTACTCGCGCTGCTCGTCGGTGAGGTCGTCGTACTCGACCCCCTCGGCGGCCAGCTTGATGTCCGCGACCTCGCGGTCGAGCTCGTCGGGCACGTCGTGGACGCCGGCGTCGTACGCGTCGCCGTTCGCGGCCAGCTCGCGCACGACGACCGCCTGAACGCCGAAGCTCTGGTCCATCACCTCGACCGGGTGGCCGAGGGCGATGGGCGCGGCGAGGTTGACCAGCCGCCCCTCCGCGATGACGTTCAGGACGCGGCCGTCCTCCATCTCGAACCCCTCGACGCCGTCGCGGACCTCGTAACGGTCGACGGCGAGGTCGGCGAGGTCGCCGAGGTTCACCTCGACGTCGAAGTGGCCGGCGTTCGCGAGGAGGACGCCGTCGCTCATCTCTTCGAAGTGCTCGCGGGTGATCACGTCGCGGTTGCCCGTCGTCGTGATGAACACGTCGCCCTTCTTCGCGGCCTCCGCCATGGGGAGCACCTCGTACCCCTCCATGTGCGCTTCGAGCGCCTTCCGGGGGTCGACCTCGCAGACGATGACGTTCGCGTTCTGTCCGGCGGCCTTCTTGGCGACGCCCTTGCCGCACTGGCCGTAGCCGCCGACGACGACGTCCTTCCCGGCCCACGAGAGGTTCGTCGTCATCGCGATGGTCGCGAGCGACGACTCGCCCGTGCCGTGGACGTTGTCGAACAGCTGTTTCATCGGCGTGTCGTTCACGGCGAAGACGGGGTAGTGGAGCTCGCCGTCGGCGTCCATCGCGCGCAGGCGGTCGACGCCCGTGGTCGTCTCCTCGGCGCCGCCGACGATGGAGTCGATCAGGTCGGGGTACTCCTCGTGGACGAGCTTCACCATGTCCATCCCGTCGTCGACGGTGATGGTCGGCTCGTGGGCGATGCAGGCGTGCATCGCGTCGTAGTACTCGTCGTCGTCCACGCCGCGCACGGCGTAGGAGGTGATCGACTCGTGGGCGTCGAGCGCGGCCGACACGTCGTCGTGCGTCGAGAGGGGGTTACAGCCGGTGATCGCGACCTCGGCGCCGCCCTCTGCGAGCAGTTCGACGAGGTTCGCCGTCTTCGCCTCTACGTGCATCGCCATCGCGATCGTCTCGCCCGCGAGCGGCTGCTCGTCGACGAACTCCTCGCGGAGGGCGTTCAATATCGGCATGTGCTGGAGCGCCCAGTCCATCTTCCGGCGCCCCTCCTCTCGGGCCGTATCGACGTCCGAGAGGTGCTGTGACACCGGCGGATACGCGGTCTCGCTCATACCGATCGCTTCGCTCACGGCGCACTAAACCCTGCCGACACCGGACCGAGACCGCGAAAAGAATCCCGCGTCGTCTGAAGGGCGACCGGTTCGGGCCGTCAGTTCGCCGCTCGGTTCGAGCCGTCAGTTACCACCGGGGCCGCCGGCGTGGTCCGGCGGACCGCCGTCGTCGCCTTCGTCGTCATCCGCTTCCTCTTCGTCGTCCTCCTCGTCCTCGTCGTCTTCCTCGGCCTCATTTTCCTCTGCGTCGTCTTCCTCGGCCTCATTTTCCTCTGCGTCGTCTTCCTCGGCCTCATTTTCCTCTGCGTCGTCTTCCTCGGCCTCATTTTCCTCTGCGTCGTCTTCCTCGGTCTCATTTTCCTCTGCGTCGTCTTCTTCGGTCTCGTCCTCGTCCGCGTCGTCTTCCTCAGTCTCGTCCGCGTCGTCGTCATCGTCGTCGCCGTTCCCGGCGTGGTCCGGCGGGCCGCCCTGACCGTTGCCGACGCCCTCGGGCGCGTTGCCGTTGCCGGGCGCGTCGGTCTCGTTGTCGGCCTCGTCGTCATCGTCGTCCGCCTCGTCGGGGCCGCCGGGGCCGCCGGCGTGGTCCGGCGCGTTACCGGGGTTGTTCTCCGTCACGAAGTCCGAGACGGCGCCGCCGATGCCGCCCTCCCGGTCTTCGAGCCCCTCGATGAACTCCCGGACGAGCTGGCCGAACGGCGTTCCCGCTTCGGACTCGTCGTCCTCCTCTTCGACGGTCAGATCGACCGTCCCGGAGACGCTCTCGTTCTCGTACTCGGCCGTGACGTTCACCGTCACGTCCTCCTCGGCGGCAGGGAGTCCGACGGTGCCGTTCTCGTCGGTCTCGTACTCGCCCGTCCCCGCGTACGAGGCGTTCTCGTCCGCGTCGTCTGCGAGCGCGACGACGACCGAAGCGTTCGCGACCGGCTCGTCGTCGTTCGTCACCGTGACGACGGGCTCGCCGTCGGTGTTGTCGACCTCCAGTTCGAGGCCGTCGGGCGCCTCGAGGTCGACCGTCGCCGAGGCGGTGTCGTTACCCGAGCCGGCCGTCACCTCGACGGTCACGTCCTCCTCGGCGGCGGGGAGTTCGACGGTGCCGTTCGCGTCCGTCTCGTACTCGCCCGCTCCCGCGTACGACTCGTTCTCCTCGTCGACCACCTCGACGAGGACCGTCGCGTTCTCGACCGCGGTGCCGTTCTCCGTCACCGTGGCCGTCGGTTCGCCGTCCGCGTCGTCGACCGCCACTTCGAGGTGGCCGTCGGCGGCCGCGACGCCGGTCATCGCGCCGAGCGCGACGACCGCGATCAGTAGGATGGCTGTCGTGCGTTCGCTCATGTCCACTCGGGTCCATCCCCTGTTCACACATAAAGAGCGAACTCCCTTAACGCGGTTTAATTCGGTTTGTATTCGGCTTAACGGCGCTGTACCGTTTGTTTCGGGTGATCGGGGAGTCGGGAGCCGGTTTCGGGCGCGATCGGACCGTTTCGGGCCCGGACGCGCGTCGGTCGCCGCTCGTGCGCGATACGATTACGCAGTCGCGTCCAGAGGGAGTGTCACGATAACCACGACCGAATCCCTAGCTGTTCTCTTATAAACAACGCATAATCGGTCGGCAGCGAAAACCTCCAAAGCCCCAGCCGTGAGGGCGGCGCACGCTCGTTGCGCTCCTCGCTCGTTCGCTCCGCTCACTCGCTGCGGTGCTTACGTCGCCTGCGCCGCCCTCACGGCTGCCCCTTTGAGCCCCACCCGACAGCATCGCACCCGCGCCTCACGCCTCCCCAGCCTCGTCGCTCACTTCGTTCGCGACTCCCTCGCGCGTGCTGTCTCGCGGCCGCCGTCGGCGGCCGCTCGAAGGCACGCGCCACCGTCTCCGTGTCGTTCTCGCGCGGGTGTTCGCCCGTTTCAGTTCCCCTCGACCCGGTCGACGAGGCCGTTCGCGGCGGCCGCGGCGCGCTCTTGTACCGCGTCGGCGTCCAGCGTCAGCACCTCGCGGTCGCGCATGAGGACCTCGCCGTCGCAGACCGTGTGGCGCACGTCGCTCCCGCGGGCCGCGTACGCGAGGTGCGAGACGGGGTCGTGGACCGGCGTCAGGTGCGGGGCGTCGAGGTCGACCACCGCGAGGTCGGCCGCGGCGCCCGCCTCGATCCGACCGCCCGGGAGGCCCAAGGCGTCCGCGCCGCCGGCCGTCGCCATCTCCACGACCGCCGCCGCGGGGACCGCGCTCGCGTCGTCCGCGGCCAGCTTCCCGAGCATCGCGGCGTCGCGCATCTCGTCGAACACGTCCAGGTCGTTGTTCGAGGCCGCCCCGTCCGTGCCGAGCGCGACCGTCACGCCCGCCTCGCGCAGGCGCCGGACCGGCGCCATCCCGCTCGCGAGCTTCATGTTCGAGGCCGGGCAGTGGACCACCGCGGTCCCCGCCTCGGCGAGCCGGTCGATCTCCGAGCCGTCGACGTGGACGCCGTGCGCGAAGAAGTCGTCCGGGCCGAGCGCGTCGAGGTCGTCGGCGTACGCGATCGGTCGCTGCCCGCGCTCGTCGACGATGGGGTCCACCTCGTCCGTCGTCTCGTTCGCGTGGAGGTGGACGGGGACCCCCGCCGCCCTGGCCTCGGCGACCCCCTCGCGGAGGAACTCCTCGCCGACCGTCGTCAGCGAGTGCGGCATGAACGCGGTGCGGATCCGCCCGTCCGCGGCGCCGTCGAGGTCACGGGCGACCGCGAGGCTCTCCGCGACGTCCGCGCGTGCGTCCGCGCCGTCTTTCCCAACGGTCACGACGCCGTGGCCGAGCCGCGCGCGCAGCCCCGCGCGGTCGACGACGTCGGCGACGCGGTCCATCGCGAAGTACATGTCCGCGAACGCGGTCGTGCCCGACCGGATCATCTCTAGGACGCCCAGCTCGGCGCCCGCCTCGATGTCGTCGGGCGTCAGTTCGGCCTCCGCCGGCCAGATGTCCTCGCGGAGCCACGGGTCGAGCGGCTTGTCGTCCGCGTACCCGCGGAGCAGCGTCATCGCGACGTGCGTGTGCGCGTTGACGAGCCCCGGCATCACCAGCGACCCCGACGCGTCGAGCGTCTCGGCGGCCGCCCCGCCGAGCGCCTCGTCCACCTCGTCCGGCGGCCCCACGGCCCGGACCGTTCCCTCGTCGCGGTCGACCGCGACGTCCGCCCGCTCGACTCGGCCGTCCGGCCGGAGCACTCGTCCGCCGGTGACGCGGAGGTAGTTCATGTCCGCCCGTTCCGCCCGCCGCACCAAACGCCTTCGGTTCGCCTCCCCGCCCGCCGACTCCCGCCCCCCGAGCGACACGCCTTTATCGGCCGATCGAAACGCACTCGTATGGCTCTGAACGGCCTCGTCTCGGCGCTCACCGCTGGCAAGCTGCGGGTCGCGCTCGTCGGACTGCTCGTCGTCGCCGCCGCCGTCGGCGGGGCGTTCGCGCTCGGCGTCCTCGGCGTCCCCAGCGTCGCCGCCGTGAACAACTCCTTCGGCGACGTGACGACCGAGACGACGGTCGTCGAGACCGACCTCGTCGTCTCGAACCCGAACCCGGTCGGCGTCGGCCTCGACGGCGTCTCGGTCAACTACACCGTCTCGATGAACGACGTCGAGATGGCGCGCGGCGGCCGCGAGGGGATCGGCGTCGCGTCCGGCAACTCCTCGATCGCCTTCGAGACGGCCCTCGCGAACGACGCGATCCCGCCGTGGTGGACCAGCCACGTCCGGAACGGCGAGCGGACGACGGTCGCGATCGACGCGACGGTCACCTCCGACCTCCTCGGCCGGAGCGCGGACCTCACCCGCACCCGCGAGATCGAGACTGACCTCATCGGCGCGTTCGCGTCCGAGGAGACGCGCCCGTTGAACGCCGACGCGCCGCTCGTGGACGACCCGGTCCTCTACGTCAACGAGACGCGCGGCCGCTGGGGAACGGTAAGCGAGGCCGAGACGCCGATCGAGATGGAGTTCGACGTCTACAACCCCAACCTCGAACCGTACGTCGTCACCGAGATCGGCTACGACGTGACGATGAACGGCGTCGCGATGGGCTCCGGGTCGACCGAGGAGGAGTACGTCATCCCCTCGCACGGCTCCGAGACGGTCGAACTCACGGCCGCGCTCCGCAACGAGCGCCTCGACGAGTGGTGGGTGACCCACCTCGACGAGTCCGTCAACGGCCACCAGGTGAGCGACCTCCGGATCGAGTTCTACGCGGTGGTCGAGCTCCCGACCGGCGAGGAGTTCACCGTCCCGCTGGACGCGCTGACGTACGAGGAGACGATCGAGACGGACATCTTCGACGAGGGGCTCCATCGCGGAGACGGAACGAGCGCCGACCGCTCGTCCGGTGACGACGGCTCCGACGACGGGGGAACCGCGACCGATGGCGACGAGACGGCGAGCGACGACGGGACGACCGATGACGGCGACAACACTACCGACGGGAGCGGAGACACGAGCGGCGACGACACGACCGACGGCGGTTCCGGCGACGGCACGAGCGGGGACAACACCAGCGACGACGGGTCCGGGGACGACGACGGCCTGCTCCCGCTGAGCGCCGACGGATAGCCGCGCGCCCGACCCGCGTCGGCCGCCGTCCGAACCTTCTTGCCCGCTCGCGGCCGCGTTCCGCCATGGCAACCGACGCCCAGCAGGCGTGTTTCGAGGCGGGGATCAAGTTCGGCTCGCTGTACCACCAGTTCGCCGGGACGCCCGTCAGCACGTCGAGCACGCGGAGCCTGGAGGCGGCGATGGCGGAGGCCATCGAGAACCAGCCGCACTGCGAGGCGGTCGACGTGACGGTCCACGACGACCGCGTCGCCGACGCCGTCGACCACGAGAACGGCTACACCGAACTCACCGGCTCGCTGATGGACGTGGAGATGCGGATCGAGTACGCGGGCGTCACCGTCCGCACCCGGATGGAAATGGAGGACGGCTACCCCCTGATGAAACTGGTCGACGTGGTCGACGGCGGCGAGTCGTCGGAGTCCGCGGACCCGAACGCTTAGTACCGCGACGCGCCTACCGCGACCCGAACGCCGCCGGCATCGCCGGGTTCCCGCCTTCAGAGACGCACATGGTCGACAGACGACACGACAGCCAGTCGGACCGGACCGGCTTCGACGAGACGAAGAACTACCTCTCCGAGGCCATCGGCCGCGTCGTGCCGCGGTCGGTGGCGCAGCGAGCGATCGAGGTGACGGTCAGCACCGACGCCGCCGAGTACGCGCCCGACGAGCCGGTCGCGATCACCGTCGCGATCCGCAACCGCCTCCCGGTCCCGGTCGAGGTCCCCACGTCGACCGGCCGCCTGTGGGGGTGGGCGGTCGACGGCGTCGTCGAGGCCACCGACGAGCGGCGCTACGTCCGCGGCGAGGGCTCGTCGCTGTCGCTCCGGGCCGGCGAGACGAAGCGCGCGACGGCCACGTGGAACGGCCGGTTCCGCCGCACCGACGACGACGGGCTCGACCGGTCCGTCCGGGCCGAGCGCGGGGACCACACGGTCTCCGTGTTCGTACCGGTCCCGGGCGCCGACGAGCGCCACGAGGACGCCACGCAGATCCGGATCCGATAGCCCGGCGACTCGCGCTCCCGAAAGAAGGTTCCCTCCCGGAGCGGCCGGCGAAGACCGCCGGCGCTCAGTCGTCCGCTTCGGGCGCTTCCGCGCCGCGGGGAGCCGCGGCGTCCGCCGCGGCCTCGTCCACGGCGCTCGCGAGCGCCTCGTCGCGACGCAGGTGACACGCCGCGTAGTGACGGCCGTCGGTGAGGTCGGACGGCACCTCGTAGGCCGGCGTCGTCGTCGCGCAGACGCTCCGGTCCGCGAACCGTTCGACGAGGAGCCGCTCGGCCTCGTCGAACTCGTCGCGCTCGATGTGCCCGAGCGCCTCGTCGAGCAGGGTGCCGGCCTCGCCGCTCGGTGCCGCGTCGGCGAAGTACCGCGACCGGAGCGCGTCGGGGTCGGTCTCCTCGAACTCCCGGCGGTCGACCGCCCGCTGGAACGCTATGACGTTCCGCCAGGCGTCGTCGCTCATGTCGTACTCGTCCGGCTGGATCACCTCCGGGCACCGCGTCCGGAACCGGCAGCCGGAGGGCGGGTCGATCGGCGACGGCACGTCGCCGGACAGCAGCGCCGTCCGCCCGCCGCTCCGGGGGTCCGGGACGGGGATGGCGTCCAGCAGCGCCCGGGTGTACGGGTGCTTCGGGTTCTCGAACAGCTCCTCTTTGTCGGCCAGCTCGACGATGTTTCCGAGGTACATCACCGCCACGCGGTCGGAAATGTGGCGGATGACGCTCAGGTCGTGCGCGATGAACAGGTACGTGAGGTCGAACTCCGCTTGGAGCTCCTCCATCGTGTTGAGCACCTGCGCCTGGATCGACACGTCGAGCGCCGACACTGGCTCGTCGCAGACGATGAAGTCCGGATTCACCGACAGCGCCCGCGCGAGGTTCACGCGCTGGCGCTGCCCGCCGGAGAACGCGTGCGGGTACCGGTTGTAGTGTTGCGGGTCGAGCCCGACCTTCTCTAACAGCTCCTTGGCGCGGGCCTCCCGCCCCTCCTCGTCGAGCATGTCGTGGGCCTTCATCGGCTCCTCGACGATGGGGCCGACCTTCATCCGGGGGTCGAGCGACGACTGCGGGTCCTGGAAGATCATCTGCATGTCCTTCCGCATCCGCCGCAGCGGCTCGCCGGACAGCTCGGCGAGGTCCTCGCCCTGGAAGTAGACGCTCCCGCTCGTCGGTTCGAGCAGCCGGAGGACGGTGCGCGCCAGCGTCGACTTCCCGCAGCCGGACTCGCCGACGAGCCCGAGGGTCTCCCCCTCCTTGATGTCGAAGCTCACGCCGTCGACGGCGCGCACGTCGGAGGTCGACCGCGAGACGTACGGGAACTCGTCGTCGAGCTCGACGCCGGCCAGCAGGCCGCTCTCGTTGTCGAAGTACTTGCAGAGGTCGCGGACCTGTAATAGCGCCTCGGGGTCGGACTCCGGCGGGCCGACTCGGCTCATTCCGCCTCACCCCCGGTCTCGGTGAGGCCGGCGGAGAACCCGCCGGTGGCCTCCGTCTCGATCGCCGGGCTCTCGTCGTAGCCGACCTCGAACGCGTCGTGTTTCACGCACGCCGCGGTGTGGGGCGGCTCGCCCGCCTCGCTCAGGTCCCGCGGCTCGGGGTGGACCTCGCGGCACACCTCCCTGGCCTCGGGACACCGCGAGTGGAACCGACAGCCCGAGGGCGGATCGATCGCCTCCGGCATCACCCCCTGGATCGGCCTGAGCTCGTCGACCGTCCGGTCGGGCCGCGGCATCGAGTTGAGCAGCGCCGAGGTGTACGGGTGTTTCGTGTCGTAGAACAGGTCGTCCACCTCCGCCTGCTCGATGATCTCGCCGAGGTACATCACGTTCACCCGGTCGCAGATCTCCGCGACGACGCTCATGTCGTGGGTGACCCAGATGAACGAGGTGTCGTACTTCTCCTGAAGCTCCTTGACCATCTCCAGGATCTCGCCTTCGACCGTCACGTCGAGCGCGGTCGTCGGCTCGTCGGCGATGATCAGGTCGGGCTGGCAGGCCAGCGCCATCGCGATCAGCACGCGCTGTCGCATCCCGCCGGAGAACTGGTGGGGGTACTCGTCGTACCGGGACTCCGGCGCCGGGATCCCCACCTCTCTGAGCATGTCGATCGCCTCCGCTTTCGCCTCCTGTGCCCCGAGGTCGCGGTTGATCTCGATGAACTCCCGGAGCTGTCCCCCGACGGTGAACACGGGGTTCAGCGACTCCATCGGGTCCTGGAAGATGATCGCGATCTCGCGGCCGCGGATCCGCTTCCGCATCTCCTCTTCGGTGAGCATCTCGTCGCGCGGGCGCAACTCGCCGCCGTCGCCCTCTTCGAGGCCGAAGATCGTCTCGCCTTTGAACTCGATCTCGCCGCCGACGATCTCGCCGGGGCTGTCCACGAGCCGGAGGATACTGGAGGTCGCGACTGACTTGCCCGCGCCCGACTCGCCGACGAGCCCGACGATCTCCCCCTCGTTGACGTCGAAGGAGATGCCGTCGACGGCGCGGACCGTCCCGTCTTCGGTGAAGAACTGTGTCTTGAGATCGCGTACGCTGAGTAGTGGTTCGCTCATATCAGTTGTTGATCCGCGGATCGAGGGCGTCCTGGAGGCCGTCGCCGAGAATGTTGAAGCCGATGACGGTGATCAGAATGGCGATGCCGGGGAAGATGCTGAACGTCGGCGCGGGGAGCATGTAGCCGCGCGAGGCGGACAGCATCTGCCCCCACGACGGCGTCGGCGGCTGCGCGCCGAAGCCGAGGAACGAGAGGCCGGCGACGATGAGGATGCTCACGCCGACCTGGAGCGTCGCCTGGACCAGCACCGGCGCGAAGCTGTTGGGGATGATGTGCCGGAAGATGATGTTCCGGTCTTTGACCCCCGCGGCCCGGGCGGCCTCGACGTAGTCCTCCTCGCGGATGGAGACGACGCGAGACCGGATGAGCCGGTTGAACACCGGGACCGCCGTGATCCCGACGCCGATCATCGCGAACGTGAGGTCCCGCCCGAACGCGGTCATGAACGCGATGACCAGCACGAGGAACGGGATCGCGTAGATGGTCTCGGTGACGCGCTGGAGCACGTCGTCGACCCAGCCGCCGTAGTAGCCGGAGACGGCGCCGATGACGGTGCCGCCGCCGAGGCCGATGGCGGTCGCGAGGAACCCGACCGTCATCGCGATCCGCGTCCCGTAGATGGTCCGGGAGAGCAGGTCGCGACCGCGGTGGTCGGTGCCGAGCGGGTGTTCGATAATCCCCTGCCCGAACTGGTTCTCCATACCGACCGGCGGGAGGAGCCGCTGGACGTTCTCCGGGTCGGCCTCGGGGTTGTACAGCACCGCCTCCGCGATCGCGTAATCGAGGACGTAGTAGTCGAACGCGGCGAAGATCGCGACGAAGGTCATGAACCCGACGATGTAGGTCCCGATCCGCGCCGTCGTGTCCTGTCTGACCTGCTTGAGCGTGTACCGCAGGCCGACGCGGGCCTCGACCTCCTCGGGCCCGCCGCTCTCGTCCCCGTCGTCCGGCGTGTCGTCGTCCGAAGTCGCGCTGTTAACAGACATTACTCGTCACCGTAAGTGACCCGCGGGTCGAGGTAGCTGTACGTGATGTCCGTGACGATCACGCCGATCACGTAGACGAACCCGAACACGAGCGTCGTCCCCATGATCAGCTGGTAGTCCTGGTTCTGGATCGCCGTGATGATCAGTCTCCCCATCCCCTGGATCCCGAAGACGGTCTCCGTGAGGACGGCGCCGCCGAGCGCGGTCGAGAGCCCGAGCCCGATGATGGTGATCACCGGCAGCTGCGCCACCTGGAACGCGTGCTTGCGGACGATCGTCGACTCGGGCACGCCGTACGCGCGGGCGAGCTTCACGTACTCGCCCTGGAGCGAGTCGACCATCGACGAACGCTCGATCCTGGTGATCTGCGCCATCTGAAGCGTTCCGAGCCCGATCATCGGCAGGAAGAGGTGATGCGCCGACTGGCGTATCACCTCCACCTGCGTCGCCGCCCCGCGGACGTTCGCCGGGCTCTCCCACGGGAGGACGAGCCCCCGCGCGGGGAACCACCCGAGGTGGAACGCGAAGACGATGATCAACACCAGCCCGATCCAGAACGACGGGGTCGAGACGCCGATCAGCGAGATGATGCGGGAGACGTGGTCGGCCGGCTCGTTCCGCCGCTTCGCCGAGATCACGCCGAGCGGGATGGCCGTGACGATGGCGAACGCGAACGCGGACAGCATGAGCAGCAGCGTGACCGGGAGCCGGAGGATGATCATCTCGAGGACGGGGCGGTCGTAGTAGATACTGAGGCCGAGATCGCCCGTCGCGACGCTGCTCAGGTACGCGAAGTACCGCACGTGTATCGGTCGGTCCAGGCCGTACCGGGCGCGGATCGCCTCGACCTGCTCCTGGGCCGGCGTCGGCCCGAGCATGATGTCGACCGGGTCGCCGGGGATCTGGTTTGCCAGGAAGAAGGTTATCGTCACGATACCTATCAGTACGGGTATCGCCTGTGCGAACCGCCGGAGTGTGTACCGAAGTAAACTCACTGTCGTGGATTCCTCGTTGCTTCGATTCGGTTTTTGCTGTCGCTTATCCGTTTCGCTCCCGCCGAGGCACCAATTCGGCGCCGCGAGCGGGCGGCCGGCCCCGTCGCCGACCGCCCCGAAGGGCCGCGTTTACGTCTCGATTCCGACCCGGGCGCGGACCGCCCGGGTCCGCTCCGCGGATCCGATCTCTCGGTCGGCGCGTCCGATTACCGGGTCACCGTGACGCCGCCCAGCTGGATCTCCGTCGAGATCGGGTGCGAGCTGAAGCCCTCCACGACGTTGCGCACGCCGTAGGAGTTGTTCAGGTTGTACGCCGGGAGGTGGACGCGCCCCTCGAGCAGCGAGGTCGTCGCCTCGATGTAGAGCTGCCGCCGCTCCTCGCGGTCCGCCGACTCGCGGGCCTGCGTCAGCTTCTGCGAGGCCTCCTCGTAGTCGTGGAACGTCCCGTTCGTCACGCCCTCCGTCTCCTGGCTCAGCAGGTTGTACGCGAACGTGTCCGGATCCGGCGAGCCGGACCAACCGAGGGTGTACATGTTGTAGTCGTCCTCGCTGCCGGTGACGTACGCGTCGAGGAAGGTGCCCCAGTCGAGGCGCTGGACTTCGACGTTCTGGAAGCCAGCGTTCTGGAGCCCGTCGCCGATCGAGATGCCGATCTGTTCGCGCTTGTCGTCCGGCGGCACGATGATCCGCCAGTTGTAGTCCATCGGGACGCCGGCCTCCTCGAACAGCGCCTGCGCCTCCTCGAGGTCCTGATCGTGCTGGATGTCGGACCACTCGTCGGTCGGGAAGTCCCACTCCTCGGAGATCGAGGACGGGAACGGGCTGGTCTGCCGGACGCCGGCCGGCTCGACGAAGTTCTCGACCGCCTGGTCCATCGAGACGCAGTAGTCGACCGCCTCGCGGACGAGCGGGTCGCTCGTCGGTCCCTCGCCGCAGTTGAACGCGAGGTAGAAGTACCCGATGCCCGGTTCCTCGGTCAGCGTCGCGCTCTGGTTCGCCTCGACCGTCTCGTACAGCTGCGGCGGGATCGACTCGATGATGTCGACGTTCCCGGTCTCCAGCTCGGTGACGCGCGTCGTCTGCTCGACGATCGGCTCGAACTCGACGGCGCCAATCTCCGGGAGGTTGTCGCTGTCCCAGTAGTCGTCCCACCGCTCAAGCGTCGCGTAGCTCTCCGGCTCCCACTCGCTGAGCTTGAACGGCCCGGAGGTGACCGGGTCCATGTTGTACGCCTCGGTGTCCTCCTGCCGCACGGAGGCGTTGACGACGTTCCGCGCCATGGCGATCGTGAACGCGCCGTACGGGTACTTGAGGTCGAACTGCGCGGTGGTCTCGTCGACGACCTCCCCGGTGTCGATCATGTCCACCTCGGAGGCATTCTCGGTCTGTTCCTCGACGGGCGCCATCATCGTGTGAACGACGTCCTCCGCGGTGACCGGGTCGCCGTTCTGGAACTGGGCGTCCTCGCGGATCGGGACGATGAACCGCGTACCGTCGCGCTCGACGGTGGGCATGTCCGCGGCGATCTTCGGCTCCAGGCTGACGCCGTCGCCGTACTCGTAGAGGCCGTCGAATATCCGCCCGGCGATCTGCGCGGACGGCACGTCGTTCATGACCACGGGGTCCATGTCGAGCGGGCCCTTCGCCTGCGCGAAGTACAGGGTCGGGGCGCTGCCGCCGTCGCCGTCGTCGGACCCGTCGCCGCCGTCGCCGCCGTCGGACCCGTCGCCGCCGTCGCCGCCGTCGGACCCGTCGCCGCCGTCCCCCCCGCCGGCACACCCGGCGAGCAGGAGCGAGGTGCCGGCCGCGCCGCCGGCGAGGACCTTTCGTCGCGAAATGCGTTGTGTGTGTTGTCGACGCATACAACCGTCCTCTTGTTTCACTCTAATAAGTATTTTGGGAGGCCCTGCCCATACGGTCATCTCCGGTTGATTTATCATCATTTTGTGCGTATTCTTTTCCACGAACGCCGTCCGAATCAGGAAGAAACGACTGCCGGGATCCGAAATACGCCGGTCGGTCCGCGGTCGGACGCGTCGGCCGGAGCGTTCGACCCTCGCGCGCGCCGCGCCGGGCGACCGCTCAGCGCCCGTCCGACGACGCCCCGTCGCTGTCGGTGTCCGTCACGGTCCCGACCCCCTTGCTCGACCCCTCGCGGAACACGAACCGCTGTCCCTCCTCGACCAGGTACGGGCGGAACTTGAAGCGGACGCGCGCCTCGCCCGTGTCGCCCGGGAGCAGTCGCCCCTGCTCCGGGAAGAACGCCGCCGCCTCGGAGAGGGTCTCGAGGTGGACCACGGGCTCGTACCCCTCCTGGATCCGGGTCGGGTGGTTGAGTACCATCACCTCGGCGTCGAACTCGCGGACCGGGTCCGGCTCCGCGTCGCGGGGGACCAGGGCCATCCCGCGCTCGATCTCGTCCTCGTCGACGCCCTTCAGCGCGATGCCCACGATCCGCCCGGCGGTCGCCTTGTCGACCCGGTGGTAGTGCATCTCGATCGACCGCGTCTCGACCTCGCGGAACGAGCCGTCGGGCATGGGGCCGAGCAGGAGCTCGTCGCCGGTCTCGACGGTCCCCGAGTTCACCGTGCCCGACGCCACCGCGCCCACGCCGGTCACCTTGTAGCTGCGGTCGACGTACATCCGGAACGTCTCGCGGTCGGGCGTCGCCCGCTTCGGGAGCCGCTCGAACAGCCGGTCGAGCGTCTCGATCCCGTCCTTCGTCACCGCGCTGGTCCGCAGCAGGGGGACGACGCCGTCGCCCACCTCCGCCACCGCGGTGTCGACCCCGTGGCGGCCGACGAGCAGCGGCGTCTGCCCGGCGTCGCGCAGCATCGACTCGACCTCGCGTTCCACCGCGGCGAGCCGCTCGTCGCTCACGGCGTCCGCCTTCGTGACCGCGACGACGGTCGGCAGCTCGGTGGCGAGGAGGATCCCGAGGTGCTCGCGGGTCGTCTTCGTCGGCCCGTCGTCGGCGGCGACGACCAAGAGTCCGTAGTCGAGCTTCTGTCCCACCAGCCCGCGGATCGTCGTCCGCAGCCACGGCTCGTGCCCGACGGTGTCGACGAAGGAGACGAGCCGGTCGGCCGCCTCGACGACGCCCGCGCGGTCGGCCTTCCGGTGCGGGTTGTCCATCCGCACCGGCTCGTCGGCGTCGTCGGCGAACCCGTACACGGCGTACGAGAGGTCAGCTGAGAGGCCCCGCTCGACCTCGTGGGGCTGGACGTCGAGGAAGCCACGCGTGCCGCCCTCGCCGTCGTCGGCGCGCCCGGTGACCAGCGTGCCGACCAGCGTCGACTTCCCGTGGTCGACGTGGCCCGCGGTGCCGACCACGAGGTGGTCCTCGTCGGCCTCGAACACGCCGCCGTCGCGGAGGGTCGCGAGGCCGACGAGCCCCGCCTCGTCGCCGTCGCCGCCGTCGCCGGCGCTCCACGTCTCGGCGTCGGCGATGTGGGCGTCCGCCTCGTCGGCCAGGAGGGAGAGCACGTCCATCGTCTCGGAGAAGGCCTCCGGGGAGATCCCGGCGAGCCCGCCGTCGTCGGTGACTCCGAGGACGTACGTCGCCTCGCCGTCGCCGGAGAGCACCCGGTGCCGGAGCTGCGCGACCAGCGACTCCATGCGCCCGTCCGCGAGGTGGACCTCCCGCGTCAGCCGCTCTTTGAACTCGATCGCGCCGCCATCCCGCTCGCCGCGCTCGATGGCCCGCCTGAGGGCGGACCGGTCAGCGCTCATGTCCGATCGTAGGCGAGGGCCGGGCTTAACGGTTTTCGTGGTACGTGCCCCCACGACACGTGATTGCTCGCTGCTCCTCCGGAGCGCTCCGGCGAGCTATTTAACCGACCGCCGCGGACAACGACTGTATGGACACCTCGGTCCCCAGCGTCGCCGAACGCCGCGTCCACGTGGTCCCGCTCGGCTACGAGCGCGACCGGATTGTCGAACCCCTCCGGCGCCACGGCGCCGACGTCGCCTACCTCCTCGTCGACGCCCCCGACCGCGACGGGGACCGCGGCGACGTGGACTTCGACGCGGCCGGCGCCGCCGACCCCGCGGACACGCGCGTCGACCCCGACGGGCTCACCGACTACCAGCGCGACGCGTGGACGGCCGTCGCCGAGTTCGCCGAGGTCAGGCCGATCCCCGTCGCACTCGCGGACGTGTACGACGTGCTCGGCGTGACGACGACGGTCGCCGCCCGCCACCGGGCCGGCGCCGAGGACGGCGACCGGCTCTTCGGGAACGTCTCGACCGGGCCGCGGATCGCCGCTGTCGGCGTCGCGCTGGCCTGTATGATCGTCGGCGCGCGCCCGTACAGCGTCGAGCCCGAGCGCCACCGGCACGACCGGCGCCAGGAGCCGCTCACCGAGGGCGTCGCCCGCACCGTCGACCTCCCGATCTACCCGATGGACGCGCCCACCACCGACCAGGTGGCCGTCCTCGGTCGGCTCCACGAGCGCGCGGAGGAGAGTCTGACCACCGACAAGTGGAACCTGATCGAGTGGGCGCGCGAGCGCGGCCTCACGTTCCTCCGCGAGGCCGGCGAGAGCCGGACGGCGAAGTACCGCGCGCTGGAGACGCACGTGCTCTCGCCGCTGCGCGAGCGCGGCTACGTCGAGTTGGAGGACATCGGTCGGTCCGACACCGTCCGGCTCACCGAGGTCGGTCGCCGCGTCTTCTTCGCGTTCAAACACAAGATCGACGGGTAGCGGGGCCGCGCTCGCTCGCTCGCCGAACGGTGGCTCCGACACGCACGGCGTGACCGGTCCGATTCAAACGTGTTGTTCGGTCCGTCCGTACTATCGACGGCTAACGTAGAATTGTGCCCCGCCCTTCGATACAGATGCGTGACGCCCGCCGGGCGGTCGGGGCGCCCTCCCTGCCCTCCACACCGCCTGTCCGCTATCAGCGGTCGGTCGCCGCCCCCAACCGGCGGCGGTCGGTCGCCGCCGGCTTCCGGCCGGCGACGGTCCCCGCTGACGCCGCCGCGGCCGTCCGACGGATCGTCACGAGGCGACGGCGCCGCCGTCGCCGTTCTCCGCCGCGTCCTCACTCCTCCGTTAGGTCGACGTACGTCCGCCGGACGGTCACCGGCGTCACGCCGGCGGCGTCGGCGGCCTCCTGCTGGGTACACTCGGCGTCGAGCTCGCGGGCCGCGGTGTAGAGGCAGGCGGCCGCGACGCCGACCGGGTTGCGGCCGTTCGCGATCCCCTCCTCGACGGCGCGCTCGGCCAGCTCGCCGGCGCGGCGCTCGACGGCCGGGTCGCAGCCGAGGTCGCTGGCGAACCGCGGGAGGTACTCCGCCGGGCCGCTCGGCGCGATGGGGAGGCCGAGCTCGCGGTTCATCGCGTCGAAGGCCGCCCGGTGCTCGTCCTCCGTCGCCTTCGCCTCGGCGCACACCTCGCCGACGGTGCGGGCCACGTCGGCGGTGCGGCAGGCGACGTAGACGCAGGCCGCGGCGAACCCTTCGAGCGAGCGCCCGCGGAGCAGGCTCTCCTCCTGCGCGGAGTCGAACAGCGCGCAGGCGCTGTCGCGGACGCTGTCGGGCAGCTCCAAGACGCCGGTGAGCCGACGGATCTCGGTGTAGGCGTACACCTTGTTGCGGTCGCGCTTCGTCGAGATCTGCGCGCGGTTGTGCTGAGTCCGCATCCGGGCGAGCCGCCGGCGTTTGCGCCCCTTCACCTTCGTCGACCGACCGATCTCCGTCGAGAGGCCGCGGTCGTGCCGCGACCGCGTCAGCGGCGCGCCGGTGCGCTTCGGGTCCGTGTCCTCGTCGTCGAACGACCGCCACTCGGGGCCGTGGTCGATCCGGTCCGCCTCGACGACCAGCCCGCAGTCGGCGCAGACGCGCTCCGCGTCCTCGACGCGCGTGCGGCCGTCGCACTCCGGACACGTCTCGCGGTCGCCGGTCTCGTTGGCCGTCCGACTCCCGTCGCCGGTCGGGCTCCGCTCCGCGACGGCGGCGCGGTCGGCGGTTGCCGCGCGGTCCGTCGTCGCGGCGTCGTCGGTCTCGGTCCGGGGCGAACGAACGCGGGTGGAGCGTGCGTCACTCATCACACGTCGAACTCCGGCCCGATGCCTTACTTAAACCCGGGCGAATCGGCGATCGATCGGCCGGATCGGCGCCGCCGAACCGACCGGTTATCGGTCGGTGATCGCGCGGCCGACGGCGCCGCAGTACGGTGGTTTTAACCCGCCGCCCGCGCCATCGCCTCGCATGACGCTGTCGGAGATCGCGGCGGGGGTCGAGGTCACCTCCCGCCAGCGCGATCGGGGCGTGGCCCTCGCGGACGACACGGAGACGCCGCTCGTCGACCGCCTGTCGGCCCACGCCGACGCGCTCCCGTGTACGCCCGAGGCGACCGCCACGCTCGTCGACGCCTACACCGCCGGCCGGAGCGTCGGCGACGCGGCCCGCGAGGCGGGCGTCTCCCCGATGACCGCCGCGAAGGCGCTCCACCGGTGCGGCGTCGCCGGCGTCTGCCCGCTCTCGCCGACCGGCCGCGACGTGGTCCGCGACTGGCTCGCCGGCCGGACCTCGCGCAGCGAGGCCGTCGAACTCGCCGGCGGCGACGAGGCGGACTTCGCGCTGGCGACGTACGTCGAGACCCACGACCCCGTCGAGCCCCTCGCGGAGGCGGTCGACGCGCAGGTCGCCGGGTCGGCGCCGCTCGGCGACGGCCTCGGCGCCGACGACCCACTCGGCGACGCGCTCGGCTCGACCGACGGGCTCCGCTGAACCGCGGCTCTTCCTCAACTCGTCTCAGGGCGTGAACCGCTCGACGAGCCCCGGCTCCGGGAACTCCACGCCGAGCGACGCGTCGAACGCCGCCTCGTAGGCGGTCGCGACCGCCCGCGCGTACGCGCCGTCCCCCGTCGCCGCCGTCGGTGCGGCCGCCACGTCCGGATCGGTCGCCGGCACGCGAACGACGCCGGACTCGCTCCCGTCGTCCTCGTCGTCTCCGGACCCCGCCCGTTCGACGGCGAGCGTCGCGTCGAGGCCCCCGCCAACGTCGGCGACGCGCCCGCGGAGCCGCTGGGCCGCGTCGCGCCCGTGGGCCGTCGCCGGCCTGACCGCGACCGCGCGGTCGGCGGTCGTCGCGGCCGCGACCGCCTCGTTCGACCCGACCGGCGCGGCGTCGACGACCACCGCGTCGTACGTCGCCGCCGCCTCGTCGATCCGGCGCTCCAGCTTCCGGGCCGCCTCCGCCGTCTTCGCCCGCGCGACCCGCTTGAAGGGGGCCCGCGCCGGCACCGCGTCGACGCGCCCGGGGAGGTCCGTCGCGTTCCCCCCGTCGTCGCCGGAGTCGCCGACCCCGGGACGCTCGGCGGCCGCACCGGCGCCGGCGATCGGGTACGCCGCCGCCGACAGCGCCGCGTCCGGGTCGTCGGTGAGGAGCGCGGTGAGGTCGGGGTCGATCCGCCCGGTCACGTACTCCGAGAGTCCCTGGGTCGTGAACGCGGCGTCGACGACCGCGACCTCGGCCCCGTCGCGCGCGCCCATCGCCGCCAGCTCGACAGCCGTCCGCGTCGTCCCCGCGCCGCCGGTCGCCCCGACCAGCGCGAGCGTCGTCGCGTTCATACGCCGCCCTCGCCGGAGGTCGCTTGTAAAAATCGCGAAGCCGGGCCGCGGTTCGCCGGACCGCGGCGCGGCTCGTCCCCTTACTCCGCCATCGCGGTCGCGACCTCGTCGGCGACGGCGTCGAGCTCGTCGTCCGAGAGGTCGGGGCGGGCGCCCGCCACCGCGTGGATCGCCGTGCCGCCGTCGCCCTCGAACCGCGGGACGATATGGACGTGGACGTGCGGGACCTCCTGGCCGGCCGCCTCGCCGTCGTTGACGCCGACGTTGGCGCCGTCCGCGTCGACCGCCGCCTCGATCCGGGGCGTGAGCGCCGCGACCGCGTCGAACAGGTCGCTCGCGAGGTCGGCGTCGAGGTCGCCGACGTGCCGGGCGTGCGACTTGGGGATCACCAGCGTGTGGCCGCGCGCGAGGGGGTTGGCGTCGAGGAACGCCAGCACGGCGTCGGTCTCGTGGACGGTCCGCGCCGGGATGTCGCCGGCGACGATCGAACAGAAGATACAGTCGTCGGACATGGCCGACCGATCGCTCGGCGCTCTCATCAAGGTTTCCCGCGGCGGCGGGCGTGGGGCGGTCCGCCCACTCCCCGCCGCCAACGGACCTATATCCGCCGCGCCGAAACGGGCGGTATGGACGACCGGCTCGAACGCGTCATCCGCCAGCAGCTCCGGAAGGCGGGCAAGCAGTTCGAGGAGGCCAGACGCGCCTACGCCGAGGGGCGCGACGACCCGGAGGGCAGCGCGGCCGCCGCGGCGCGGTTCGGCCTGCCGACGGACGACGCCGGGCGCGCCCGAATCGTCTGCCGCCGCCACGCCGAGCGCCGGACCGTGCCGGTCGACGACGAGGGGCGTCCCGCCTGCTTCGAGTCTGGACACCCCGACTGCGAGGGCTGCGCGGAGGACGTCCGCGACGGGTTCGTCGAGACGTGGTGAGCGCCGGGACCGGCGGGACGCCCGGGCGGTCGCGCCGCGTCCCGCCCGAAGGGGTTTGTTCCCCGGCGCCGTGGTGCGGCGCATGAACCGGGTCGGCGCGGTCGTCGCGCTCCTCGCCGTCGTCGGGGTCGGGCTCGCCCTCTCCGGGGCCTTCGCGGGCGTCGCCGATGAGCCGCGGGTGGACGATGTCGCAGACGACCGGCTCATCGAGGTCGACGGCGACTACCGGCTCTGGCCGTACACGAGCCGGAGCCGGACGGTCGAGGGGCGGACCCTCGCGATCAACGTCGTCTTCCACGCCGACGCCGAGGCGACCCGGGCCGCCATCGAGGGCGACCCGGGCACCGACTGGGAGGAGACGCCCCCGGACGAGGCCGCGGCGACCGCCGGCGACGACGACCAGCTCCGCGAGGTCGTCGGCCGCGACTGGCGGGACGCCCGCGGCTCGCTCCGCTACTCCTACGTCGAGGGCCCGGACGGCGGCGCGTGGCTCGCCGAGACGTTCGAGCTCCACGACGGGCGGTACCTCGGCGTCCGCGACCACCTCCGCGCGTACGAGTCGCCCGACGGCGCCTACACCGCGATCCAGGCCCACGAGGAGTACTACGACTGGCTCCGGCTCCGCCACACGGTCCCCGACATCGACGCGCCCGCGACGCGGCTGGAGGACGACTTCGTCGAGTCGGGCCGCGCGACTGACGTGCGCCGCGAGTACCGCGGCATCGACGGCGGGCGCAGCGACGGCTGGCTCTCCGTGATCGAGCTGGCGGCGACCGCGGCCCTCGCCGGGGCGCTGCTCCGCCGGCGCACCCGCGAGGCGGCCGTCGACCTCCTCGGCCGGCTGCGGACCGACGCGCGGCGACACGCCGCGGCCGCGACACTCGGGGTCGCGCTCGGTGCCGTCCTCGTCGGCGTCCGCGTCGCGGGCGTGGCGCTGGAGACGACGTTCCCGGCCGTGTCGCCGAAGGCCATCGCGGCCCCGCTGTACCTCGTCCTCGCGGCCGGGCTGCCCGCCCTGGTCGCCCGGCGCGCGCCGCGGTCCGACCCGGCGGCCGCCGCCGCGGCCGTCGTCGTCGGCCTCGGCGCCGGCTTCCTCGCCGACTTCGCGGCGCTCGGGGTGACCGTTCCCCCCGACCTCATCGTCCACCGGGTGGCGCTGCTGGCCGCGCTCGCCGTGGTCGCGATCGGGCGGGCGACGGCCGACCGACCCGTCGCCGTCGCCGGGCTGTCGGCGTGGGCCGTCGGCCTGGCGCTCCCGCTGGCGGACCTGATCTGAGGGCGTCACGGACGATCGCGGCGCCCAGCGCCCTCGACGCGACCTCTCGGCGCGCCGACAGCACAGAAGAGATATATCCGGTGGCGGAAAACAGGGGGAGACGAACCGATGGCGCGACCGATCAGCCGACGAGCCGCGCTCACCGGACTCGGCCTCGCGGCCGCCAGCGCCGGCTGTCTCGGTCGCACGGAGAACATCGCCGGACGGGACCCCCACTCGCAGCTGACCCTGGAGATCAACACCACGCCCGCGGACGCGGACCCGAACGGCATCCGCATCGCGAGGCAGCTCGAGGAGCACCTGACCGCCGTCGGCGTCGACGTCCGACTCAACACCGTCGGACAGACCGACCTCTGGCGGAAGGTGCTGATAAACCAGAACTTCGACGTCTACGTCGGGCAGTTCGTGGAGACGGACCCCTTCGACCCGGACGCGCTGTACGGGCTGACCCACTCGCGGTTCGTCGCGGAGCCGGGGTGGCAGAACCCGTTCGGGCTCACGGAGATCGCGGTCGACGACCTGCTGGAGCGACAGCGCCGAGCGACCGCCGACGAACGGAGCGACGCCGTCGCCGCGCTCCAGGAGACGGTGTGCGACCTCCAGCCCTTCTCCGTCGTCGCGTTCCCCGACGCCCTCACCGCAGTCCAAGGGGACCGCTTCGAGGGCTGGACGGAGGACCGCCAGCCGGTGTCGGTCTCCGGACTGCTCGGCCTGGACCCCGCGCCCCCGGAGGACGGATCGGCCGGCGACGGCGACGCGACCGGCGGCAACGCGACGGCCGCGGACGCCGACGACGAGTCCGAGCGCGTGCTCCGGCTCGTGACGACCGACGACCGGATCACGCAGAACTGGAACCCGATCGCGGCCGAGTTCCGGCGGCACGGCACGTTCACCGGGCTGCTGTACGACCCGCTCGTCCGCGCGGACGGGGAGTCGATCCTCCCGTGGCTGGCGGCCGACTGGGAGCGGGTCGACGCGACCGCCGTCGACGTCACGCTCCGCGACGCCCGGTGGCACGACGGCGAGCCCGTGACGGCGGACGACGTCGCGTTCACCTACCGGTTCCTCCGCGACACCTCGCTGGGGAGCGTCGAGACCTCGGTGCCGACGCCGCGGTTCCGCGGGCGGAGCTCCCTCGTCGAGGACGAGCGCGCCCTCGACGACGCGACCGTCCGGCTCACGCTGCCCGAAGTCAACGACCGGGTCGCCGCCCGGGCGCTTCAGGTGCCGGTCCTCCCGGAACACGTCTGGGCCGACCGGACCGAGGCGGCGACGATCGCCGGCTTCGAGTTCGACTTCGAGACGACGGAGGCGGTGGTCTCGAACAACCCCGACCCGGTCGGGAGCGGCCCGCTCCGCTTCGTCGAGGCGACCGCGGAGGAGTCGGTCGTCTTCGAACGGAACCCCGACCACTTCCTCGTCCGCCCGGCGCCGGACGCCGACGACGAGACGGCGGCCCCCCGCGCGGGGATCCCGTCGCGGTACCACGGGAAGCCGGCCTTCGACCGGCTCCGCGTCGAGGTGCTCCCGTCGGACATCTCGGCCGTGGAGGCGGTCGCCGAGGGGCTCGCGGACGCGACCGCCGCGAACCTCGGCCCGGCGTCCGTCCCGCGGATCGGCCGCTCGGACGCCGCCAGGCTCGTGAGCGGCCGGTCGGCGGCGTTCTACCACGTCGGCTACAACGCGCGGCGGAGCCCGCTGTCGAACCCCCGATTCCGGGCGGTCGTCGCCCGGCTGATCGACAAGGCCGCGCTCGTCGACGGGGCGTTCGACGGGTACGCGAAGGCGGCCGCGTCGCCGCTGGCGGCGTCGCCCGACGCGGTGCCGCAGTCGCTCGCGTGGACCGACGGGACCGACCCCGTCCACCCGTTCTTCGACGACGACGGGTCGCTGGACGTCGCGGCCGCCCGCGAGGCGTTCCGCGAGATCGGGTATCGCTTCGACGACGAGGGGCGGCTGCTCTCGCGGGGCCAATGACGCCGTTCCTCTCGGTCGTCGCGTCGGTCGTCGCGTGGGTCGGGGCGATGCTCGCCGCCGCGTCGCTCGCGGTGGTCGGTCCCGCCCGGCTCCGGGCGGCGTGGCGCGGGCTCCGCGACCGGATCTGGGACGCCCGTCGGGCGATCGCGCTCGTCTGCGTGGTGCTGCTCGCCAGCGCCGTCGGCCGGGGCTCGCTCCAGACCGTCTCCAGGCTGTTCGGCGTTCAGGCGACGGCGCTCATCTACGCGCTGGAGGGCGGGTTCGTCGCGTGGGTCCAGGCGACGTTCGCGACCCCCGCGCTGACCGCGTACTTCTCGTGGGTGTACGTGTACGGCTACGCCTTCCTCCTCTCGTTCCCGGTGATCGCGTACCTCGCGCTCCCGCGGACGACGGCGCTCAGGCGGCTCCTCGTCGCCTACGCGCTCAACTACGGGATCGGGTTGGCGCTGTACACCCTCGTGTTCGCCTACGGTCCGCGGAACGTGATACCCGACATGGTGACGCCGCTCCTGTTCACCAACCAGCCCGACGTGATGCGCCTCGCGAGCGAGGTGAACGTGAACACGAACGTCTTCCCGTCGCTCCACACGTCGCTGGCGGTCACCGTGGGGACGTTCGCGGTCCTGACCCGCGAGGCGTTCCCGCGGTGGACGCCGCTGGCCGTCCCGCTCTCGCTGTCGGTCGTCGTCGCGACCATGTACCTCGGGATCCACTGGCTCACCGACGTCGTCGCCGGGTTCGCGCTCGCGTTCGGCTGCGTCGCGCTCGCGTTCCGCCTCGTGGACCCGCGGAGCGACCCCGTCGAGTCGCGGAGCGACGCGAGCGAGGACCGGTCCGAGGCCGGCGCGGGCGACTGACCGCCCGTTCCGGCGTCCCGTCGGCGCGGCGATCTCGTCCCGATCAGACGCCCTCGACGAGCCGTTCGAGCTGTTCGGGCGGGACCGCGCCCCGGGCGGCGTGGCCGTCGTACGCGAACGTCGGGACGCCGGAGACCCCCCGGCGCCGCGCGGCGTCGAACATGTCGGTCACGCGCTCGCGGAGGTCGTCGTCGCCGAGCGCCTCGTCGACGACGCCCGCGCCGAGCCCCTCGACCTCCGCCGCGATGTCGGCCAGCACGTCGCGGTCGCCGATGTCCCGGCCCTCAAGCCACAGCGCGTCGAAGACGGCCTCGTCGAACGCGAGCCACGCGTCCGGCGCGGTCTCGCGCACGCGGACCGAGACGACCTGCGCGGGCAGCGAGTCGACCTCGGTCGCGAGTTCGAGCTCCATCTCGTCGGCGCCGTACTCCGCTTGGAGGCGCCGGACGTTCTCGCGGGCCTGCTCGTAGTACTCGTCGCCTTTCCCGGTGTCGGCGTCGTGGTCGATCTCGCCGTCCGGCCCGCGCTGTCCCGCGCGGAGGTCGAACGGGTGCCAGTCGATCCCGAGCGGCTCCTCGCGCGTCTCCTGATACCGCGAGAGCGACCGCCGACCGAGGTAGCAGAACGGACAGACGTAGTCGGAGTAGACGGTGATCGCCTCGCGCTCGTCGGCGCCGGCCGCGGCGTCGGAGTCGGTTGCCATGCCCGCCGGTACGCCGCGGAGCCGAAAAGGCCGTTCGGCGACGGCAGGCGCCGACGAGCGCGCGCGACCAGATCACCACCAATTAATACAACTACGTTGTATCACCGCGTATGCCCGAGTACGACCCGGTCGACCCGCCGGTCGCGCTGACGGTCGCCGGCAGCGACAGCGGCGGCGGCGCGGGGATCCAGGCCGACCTGACCGCGATGACCGCCCACGGCGTCTTCGGCGCCTCGGTCGTGACGGCGACGACCGCCCAGAACACCCGCGGCGTCGCGGACGTGAACCCGCTCCCGGCCGACCACGTCGCGAGCCAGTACGCGGCGGTCGCCGACGACTTCGACGTGCGCGCGGTCAAGACGGGGATGCTCGCGACCGCAGGGATCGTCGAGACGGTGACCGAGGCGGTCGCGGACGCCGACGTTCCCCTCGTCGTCGACCCCGTGATGGTCGCGGCCACCGGCGACCGCCTGCTCTCGCCCGCGGCCGAGGCGGCCTACGAGGACCTGGTCGCGGCCGCGACGCTCGTCACGCCGAACGCGGACGAGGCCGCGGTGCTGACCGGCGACCCGGTCGAGACGCCGGCCGACGCCGCGGCGGCCGGGCGCGAGCTGGTCGCGCTCGGCGCGGACGCGGCGCTGGTGAAGGGCGGACACCTGACGGGCGGAGACGGCGGCGACGACACCGTCGTCGACACCCTCGTCCGCGCCGAGGAGGAGGGCGAGTCCGGGGTCGCGGTCGACCGCTTCGAGACGCCGCGGGTCGACACCGCGGCGACGCACGGCTCCGGCTGCGCGCTGTCGAGCGCGATCGCGGCGCGGCTGGCGCGGGGCGAATCGGTTCGCGAGGCGGTCGAGGCCGCGGTCGAGGGGATGACCGAGGCGGTCCGGCGCGGCTACGACGTGGGCGAGGGGCCCGGCGCGGTCAACCCGACCGTGCTGGGCGCTGAGTGAGGGCCGCCCGCTCGGACCCGGGCGATCACAGGTACGCCAGCGGGACCATCAGCGCGACGCCGAGCGCGATCCCGCCGACGAGGACCGGTTTGCCGCCCCGCGGGAGGTCGGCGCCCGTTTCGAGCGCCTCGGGGACGAACTCGGTGAGCACGAGGTAGATCATCGCGCCCGCCGCGAAGCCGAAGCCGTACGGCAGGAACTCGCGGGCGTACCGCACGAACGCGAACGCGATCACCGCCCCGATCGGCTGCGGGAGGCTGGAGAACACCGACCACCACACCATCTTCCACTTCGAGACGCCCATCGACCGCAGCGGGATCGAGATGGCCGTCCCCTCGGGGACGTTGTGGATCGAGATGGCGACGGTCATGAACACGGCCAACAGCGGGACGGTGAAGCCGAACAGCTCCGTTCCGCCCTCGAGTCCGAGGTCCGCGAAGGAGACGCCGACCGCGATCCCCTCGGGGAAGCTGTGGACCGTCAGCACGCCGAGGATCAGGATCAGCTTCTTGAAGTCCGCCTCCGCGTACTCCCGCGGATCGATGTCGGCGTCCAGCAGCACCTCGTGGGCGAGGACGACGAGGACGACCCCCGCGAGCATCCCGACGCCGATCTCGACGGCGGTCCCCTCCGCGAGCCCCTCCTGAACGAGGCCGAACAGCGACGCCGCGAGCATGATCCCCGACGCGAAGCCCCACAGCGCCACGTTCCCGCGGTCGCTGATCGTCTCGAAGAAGAAGAACGGGAGCGCGCCGATCCCGGTCGCCAGCGCCGTGATCAGCCCGGCGACGAACACGAACGCGTAGGCGTCGATAGCGGCCATTCCGTGTCGAGACTACGACGCTCCGGGTGATAATTCCGCGGGACGCCCCCACGATCCGGGAATCGGTCGCCCGCCGGGCCCGGTCCGATCACCCGAGCCCGCGGATCGTGGCGGCGAGGAACGCGAGCAGCAGCAGCGCGACGAAGAGCAGCAGCGCGGTGAGCTTGATCCCGATCGCCGGTCGCAGCGCGCACGGTCTCCTCCCACGCTCCTCTCCGGTCCGCTGCGAGCGGTTCGGCGCGTCCATGATCACGTCCCGTTCGACCGGTCGGACGCGGGCCGCGGATCGGCGTCGAACGCGTTCACCGGGGCCGAGACCGCCGTCGAGTTCTCCGCGCCGCTCGACTCGTCCGTCGACCGCTCGCCGGTCTCCGACGGTTCCGTGCCCGTTTCGTTCGGGCTCGACTCGCCGCCGTCCGCGGGCGACGAGGCGTTACCGCCCGCGGTCGATGCCGTCTCTGGCGGGCTCGATGCGTTCCCGTCCCCCGGCACCGAAGCGCCGTCACCGTCGGGCGCAGAGGCGTTACCGTCTGTGGACGGTGCCGTTTCGCTCGGGCTTGACGTGTTGCCGTCGGTCGGGCTTGACGTGTTGCCGTCGGTCGGGCTTGACGTGTTGCCGTCGGTCGGGCTTGACGTGTTGCCGTCGGGAGGCGCCGAGACGTTCTCGCCCGGGCCGGCGGCGGTCGCCGTCGGCGCGGTTCCGTTCACCTCGGCCGTTCCGTTCGCGACGGCCGCGACGGCGAACCCCTCGCCGGCGGACTCGTCTATCTGCCGGAGTTCGTCCGGCGTCTCGAACGTCGTCGTCACGGTGGCGTTCGCGGTGAGGACCGCGATCGTGGCCCCCCCGGCGAACGCGACGCCCCACACCAACACGGCGAGGGCGACGAGCGCGACCAGTCCGCGGTTCGCGGTCATCTGTCCGCCTCCGCGGTGCCGTCCGCCGGCGCCGGCGTCGTCGCGGGAATCCCCCGATCCGGGTCGTCGATCGCGTCGACGTCGGCCTCCCCGGCGTCGGTCGCCGCCGCGTCAGCGCCGCCGTCGGTCTCGGACACGCCGCCGTCGGCGGCCGGGGCCGGCGCGTCGGTCTCCGCCGCCGCCGCGCCCGAGCCGCTCCGGTCGAGGACGCCGCTCGCCGGGATCCACGCCGCGAGCGCGCCCAGCAGGAGCGTCGCGGCCGCGACCGCCACCGCGATGGCGACGGCGGTGCGCAGCTCGAACGCGACGTAAATCGCGTACGGGGTGACCGCGGCCAGCACCGCCGCCGCGCCCCCGACCGCGTCGACCGAGACGCCGCCGGAACCGCCCGCGGCGTCCGCCGTCGGGGCGGCGTCGGACTCGGTCGCGGGCTCGGGCCCGACCGACTCGGCGCCCGTGTCGTCGTCCGACTCTCCGACCGGCTCGGCGGTCGTCGGGGTCCGTCCCTCGGACTCGCTGCGGCCGCGGACGATCGACCAGACCTCGGTGGCCGCGAGCAGGCCGAAGGGGAGCATGACCAGCGCGACGAACCCGACGCGCGTGCCCGCGAACTGGATGACGTAGCCGATCCACGGGATCGTCAGCGCCACGACGCCGACGATGTTCCCGGCCGGGACGAGCCCCGGATCCGGCCCCTCGTTGGCGTCGCCCATCGTCTCGAACGCGAGCGCCGCTCCCTCGCCGCTCACGCCGATCACCCGATGCGTCACCGGCACGTCGCTCGTGCCGCGGACGAACGTGATCACGTCGCCCTCGGCGATCGCGGTTGGGTCGCGCTCAGCGACGATGACCACGTCGCCCGGCGCGATGGCGGGCGTCATGCTCGCCGTGAGCACCACGAAGCTCTCGTCGGCGCCGACGACCTCGGGGACCGCGAACACCGCGAACGGCGCGACGGCCGCGATCAGCAGGACGATCCCGAGTACGTTCGCCGCGCGCTTCGCCCGCCGTGATGTGAGTAGTTGTGTCATCAGTTCGCCTCCGTGCCGCACAGCGGCTCGCCGTCCGTGGTCGTTCCACCCACGATCTCGAACTCGTCGGCGGGGCCGAACCGCATCCCGACCGCGAGCGGCTCCGAACAGCTCACGTGGATGGGTATCGTCGCTCCGCCGTCGACCGCGATTTCGATCTCCGGCCCGAGTCTGTCCGCCGGGCCGCCGCCGTTGGTGTTGCCGTTCTTACCCTTCCGAGTCACATCGCTCCCGTCGAGCGTGAACGCGTCTCCGTCGGTGACCCTGCCCGCGAAGAGCGTCCCGCTCGTGCCGCCCTTCGTCGAGACGACCGCGATCGACTGCTCGTCGCTGCCACGGTAGCCGATGTCGAGCGACGCGAGCGAGACTGCTTCGTCGTCGCAGACGACGCAGTCGCCCCCGCCGCCCGTCTCGACGGTGTCGATACAGACGCCGATCGTGACGTTGCTGACTCCGTACCGCGTGCCGTTTTTGGGATTCACTGGCGCGAACACGATCCCGTCCGTCTCCGGGTCGACCGGGTCGACCGCGACGGGGTCCGGGTCGCGGTCCGGGCCGCCCTTGACCGCCACCGTACACATGTCCGGTCCCGAGTCGCCGTCGGCGTCTCGGAGCCGGAACGCGACGCCGACGACCTCGCCGTCGTCCTTCGTCTCGACTCCCGTGATCTCGATCTGGTGGGGCCTCGCGCCGTCGAGCAGCATCTCCAGCGGGAGCACGTCGCCCACCGCGGTCGACGCGCCGAAGTCCGCCTTGCCGAACGGGACGCACTCGGGGCAGTCCGTCTCCTCGCAGACGACGTCCGCGAAGGGGTTCCCCCCCGGCGCGTTCGCCTGCTCCTCAGAGACGTGGCGGCACTGCTCGGCGTACAGTCGGACGGTCAGGTCCGTCGCCTGCCCGCCCACGTCGGGCGAATCCACCGGGAGGTACGGCGCGACCTCGACGACGATCGGGTCGCCGTCCGGGTCGAGGCAGCCGGCGTCGATCCGCACTCCGGTCGCGAGGTCGCGCTCGACCTCGGCGAGGGGGCGGTAGCCGCCTGTCACCGACTCGCCGTCGACGACGACCTCGACTTCGAGGGCGTTCCCGAGCGAGTCGCCGTCCGGGCAGTCCGTCGCGAGCCACACCCGCACGGGGTTCGCCGACGCCTCTACCTCGAACGTCTCGGGCTCGGGCCGGTCGGCAAACGTCGTCCGGTCGACCGCGAGCGGCCCGACGGTGACGACGCCGTTCGTCGGCGTGCCGTCGACCGTCAGCCCGACCTCGCCGGCGCCGAAGACGTTGTTCGCGAACGTCTCGCGGTCCGCGAGGTACGCGCCCGTGCCGATGCCGCTCGCCATCCCGACGGCGCCGACGCCGCCGATCCCGGCGAGCAGCCGGCGGCGGCTGAGCCCGCTCGCGCGCCGTCCGGCGCCGTCTCCGGGGGTCATTGCCCCACCTCGGCGGCGTCGCCGCCGGTCGCGTCGCTCATCGCGAAGGGGTTCCCCTCGGCCGAGCAGTCGTCGGCGGCGAACCGCACGTCGAAGTCGACGGCGCCGCCCTGTCCGGCGTTGCCGCCCTCGCCGTCGAACTCCCAGGTGAAGGTCAGGCAGCGGCGCTCCTCGGTCGTGAGACAGCCGTTCCCGAGCAGCGTTGGATCGAGTTCGATCCCCGTCGCCACCGGGGCGGCGCTGAGTTCCGCGAGCGTGCCGGCGGCGATCAGCTCGCCGTAGCCGGCGAAGTCGCTCTCGGCGCCCGCGCACGCGCCGACGCCGAGGAGGCCGGTGTCGTACCGGACCTCCAGCCGGATGCGGTCGGCGAGCGCGCGGCTCGCGGCGTCCGCGTCGTCGAGGGCCGAGCCTATCTTCAGCCACACCCGGACGCCGTCGGGCGCCGCGCCGGCGGGGTCCTCTAAGCGGAGGCCCACGCTCGCGGTCCCGGCGTCGTGGGGGAGGGCGTTGTCGACGTCGACGAGGCGGATTCCGGCCGCCTCGACGTCGTCTTCGGCGTCGGTCGGGCTCGAATCGACGACCGTCCCGTTCTCCGTGCGCCGCCAGCCGACGAGCAGGTCCCACGGCCGGTCCGTCTGCGCGTACGTGTAATCCGTGTACTCACCCCAGCTGTCCGTGCCCGTCGGTCGACCGGAGGCGGCCCCGAGGGCGGCGAAGCCGACGGCTCCGGCGCCCGCGAGTGCCTCCCGCCGCGTCAGTCCTGATTCCTTCTGTGTCATTATCTGTCGTCGCGGCTCCGAACGGCCGTGTCGTCGATACCCTCCCTACTCCCACCGTGCTCGTATGTATGCGCGTCCTACCCGTGCGGCCGGGGCTCCGTACCCCGACGGTACGGGTACCGTACCCGTCCGCGGTCGCTCGATCCGCTCGACCGTCGGTCGGTCTCGCTCGACGGCGCCGCGGCGGGACCGAACCGCCGGATCAGGCCGTCTGGGACGGACCCGCGCCGTCGTTGTGCCGCGCCTGCTCGGTGTAGAAGCTCAGATCGAAGCCGAGCGTGTCGCCCTGGACCTCGTTGCCCACGTCGAGCGGGAGCTCCCATTCGAGCGCGACGCAGTGCATCACGCCGTCGCCGCGGAAGGCGTCGCGGTCCGGGTCGTCCGCCGGGTCCGAGAGCTCGTCGTACAGCGTCGAGCGGTTGCCGTCGAGCGGGATGCCGTTCCCGTCCGCCAGCTCGGCGAGGACGTTCGCGAGCGAATCCTCCATGATGATCTTCTCCTGCGTCGCCTGCGCCGCGAGGTTCCCGAACACCGTCGGGATGTTCAGCGGGTCGTCGAGGTCGTTGAAGAACGTCGAGTCACCGCCCGAGCCGCCGGCCGGGCCGGCCATCGCGAGCAGCGTGCTGGCGCTGCCGTTCACGTTGATCGTGAACACGTCGGTCGCCGGGCTCGGCGACGCCGCGCGGGCGTCGTCGGCCGCGCCGATGGGCGAGGAGAACTGGGTGCTGCCGGTCCCGTTGAACGACTCGCCGTCCGAGAGGACGATGTTGCGCTTGTCGGCGCTCGCGCGGCCGTTCGCGTCGAGCTCGCCCTGCGCGTCGTCGACGCCCTCACCGATGTAGGTGCCCGTCGCGATGCCGCTGCCAGCGAACGGGTTCGGGTCCCCGTCGCCGTCGAACGGGGTCGAACCAGCGCTGCCGCTCACAACGTTCGCGAGCTTCTGCCGCAGGCCCGACAGCGCGCCGTCGACCACGGACAGGTCGCTGGTCAGCGTCTGCAGGATGCCGGTCCGGGGTTCGTTATCGCCCTGCTTCTCGCCGTCGAAGTACGCCACGCCCACTTGCACGTCCGCGCCCGCGCTCTGTAGGAAGTCGATGAACTGCCGAGTGCCGAGCTCGACGAGGTCGATCTTCGTCGTCTCGGTGTAGTTGCTCCCGTTGATCGCGATCGGGTCGCTGCTGACCACGCCGCCGAACCGGTCGTACAGCATCGAGCCCGAGAAGTCGAGCGTCAGCATGATGTCGACCGGCCGCGCCGCGTCGTAGACGTTGTCGCAGTCCTCGTCGTACCAGAGCTTCGCGTTGATCGCGTCGCCGAGGTCGCCCATGTTGTCCGGGTCGACGATGAGCTCCGGCTCGGTTTCGGTGCCGCCATCGTCGTTGACGTTGGCCGCCTGCATCCAGATGTAGCCGGGGTTGTCACAGAGGTGCAGCGAGAAGGTGATCTCGCCGGAGTCGCCGGGTTTCACGTCGGTGAGCTGGACCAGCGTCTCCATCTCCTCGCCCGTGACGGGGTCGACGTTGAAGTTCGCCTCCGAGAGCGGCGGGATGGTCTCACAGTCCAGGGTCGGGATGTTCGCGCCGTTGCTGTCCTCGTCCTCCTCGTCCGGGAAGTCGCTGTACTTGGACACTTCGCCGTCGATCTCGATCGACTGCTCGCCGTCGCCGTCGTGGTCGGGGTGCGCGCTGACGAACTGGCGGCCGTCGCCGAAGTCGTAGGTCTGTTGCCAGTCGACGAGCAGGTCGAGCTGCCCGGCGGTCAGCTGGTTGCCCTCGAACGACTCGGTGTCGTTGAAGTACGCCGTGGTGCCGAGGCCCGCACCGGCCGAGGCGACGCCGACCGCGCCGAGGCCGGCCAGCACGGTTCGCCGCGACAGTCCGATCGTGTCGATGTTTTCCTTGTCGTTCATGATTGTGATTCCCCGAAGGGAGTCCCACCGACGGAGTCGAACCGTCGTCCCGGCCGCCCGCGCGGGTCCGGAATGGGTGGTGGTCGGTCGGACGGGCGCCGTCGCGCCCGCCGCGTCACGCGCCGATCAGACGGTGATGGTCCCCGACGCGTCGGTGACGTTGTCGATTGCCGCGCGCCCGTCGTTCGAGCTGTTCGACGACGCGACCCCCTCGCCGCCGTCGCTGGCGAAGACCTCGTTGACCACGAACTGCGTCGGGACGCTCGACAGCGCCGGCAGGCCGCTCGTCCAGTCGATGACGAACGTGTAGGTCAGCCGGTCGGCGCTCTCGACCGCAAGGAAGCCGGGCGCGTCCTCCGCGGCGGTGTCGGTGCGGTTGTTGGTCCCGCCCGTGCCGGTGTTGCGCCGGATGTAGCCGCCGTCGCCGCTCGCGCCGCTCGTGCTGTTCGCGATGCCCGCGGACCGGGCCCCGGAGCTCGCGCTGCCGAAGCCGAACCGGAAGTCGTCGTTCGGGCTCTCACTGAGCCCGTCGGTGTCGACGTCGAAGTTGGCCTCGACGACGTAGGAGTTCGGGTTGCTCGGCCACTCGCCGAGGCCGGAACTGCCGCCGCCGTACATGTCGCCGTCGAGCTCCACCTGCACGACCGTGGTGGGGCCGCTGCTCACTCGCGCGGTGATCCAGTTACCCTCCGCGTCGCCTTGGCCGTCGCCGTTGCGGTCGACGCCCGTGCCGGCGTCCGTGGTCAGAACGGTGTCGAACTCGACGCAGGGGTTGTTCGCCCCGTCGTTGTGGCGGGCCTGTTCCGCGTAGAACTCGAAGTCGAAGGTGACCGAGTCCGTCTGGATCTCGTTTTCGACGCTGGTGGGGACGACCCACTCGAAGCAGACGCACTGCTCGGCGACGACCGGCTCGTCGCTCTCGTCGAACGGCGCCTCGACGCCCTCGAACGCGGGGCGGTTCGCCACCGGCGCGCTCGGGTCGCCGTCGCCGTACAGCGGGACGCCGGCGCGGAGCGCCAGCATCACGTCGCGGAGGGACCCGGAGACGATCTCGTTCCCGACCTCGCCGTCGGGGGTGCAGTACGAGACGCTGACTTCCATCGCGTCGGCGATCTCGCCCATCCCCGGGCCGGGGTCGCCGCCGGTCGAGTCGTCGTCCGCCTCGGGCTCGGTCTGGCCGTTCTCGTCGTTCGCCGTGAGCTCGCCGCACATCCACAGATACGCGGGGTTGTCGACGATCGAGAAGCAGAACTCGCCCTCGCCGGAGTCGCCGGGCTTTAAGTCCTCCACGTCGATGCTGAGGGGCTCGCCCTCGCCGCCGCCGACGACGTTCCCGTTGATGAACGTCCCCTCGGGGGTGGCGTACTGCGCGAAGCTCCCCTGGTCCTCGGAGTAGTCGACGTGGACGAACAGGTCCAGCTCACCCGCCGTCAGCTCGTTGTTCTCGAACGTCTCGGTGTCGTTGAAGTACGCCGTGGTGCCGAGTCCGGCACCGGCGGAGGCGACCCCGACCGCTCCGAGGCCGACCAGCATCTTGCGTCGCGAGAGTCCGATTGTCCTGCCGTTGTCGTTGTCTGCCATGATTGTTATTCCCCGAGGGGAGTCCCACCGACGGAGTCGAACCGCCGTCCCGGCCGCCCGCGCGGGTCCGGAATGGGAGGGTGCCGCTGTCGCGGCGTTACACGTCGATACGGAAGCCCAGCCCCTCGCGGTTCGGGGGCGACCCGGCGGGCCACGACATCGTCACCGTGCCGGTGATGGCGTCGCCCTCGCCGAAGGCGACCGTACTCAGGCTCACCTTCTGCTGCTCGCCGACGTTACCGTCGGCGGAGACGGAGTTGGCGCCCGTCGGCGAACTGCCGTTGAACGCGATGTCGTTGACCTCGATGGTCGAGTCGGCGCTCGACGCCTTCGCCATCACCACGACCGTGTCGCTGGTCGGCATCGGCGCGGGCGAGACGGTAACCTCGGAGCCGTCGACGGTCCACTTCGCGTCGCCGCCGTCGATGGTGAGCTCGAAGGGAACGGGCTGGCCGTTCGGCCACGCGACGTTCTCGTTCCCGCTGTGGACGGGCGTGTCGTCGGGGAGTCGGATGTCGAGCTCGCGGTTCGCCGCGCCGCCGCCGTCACCGTAGATACCGCGGGCGTGCCAGACGCTGTCCTCAAGTTCGGGGAAGCCCTCGCCCTCGACGCTCTCGACGCAGGGGTTGTGGGTCCCGTCGTTGTGCCGCGACTGGACGGCGTAGAACTCGAAGTCGAACATGACCGAGTCCGTCTGGATCTCGTTTTCGACGCTGGTGGGGACGACCCACTCGAAGCAGACGCACTGCTCCGCGACGTTCGGTACTCCGTCGACGAACGGTTCGGTGACGCCCTCGAACGCGGGGCGGTCTGCGACCGCCGCGCTCGCGTCGCCGTCACCGGACAGGGGCACGCCCTCGATGAGCGCGTCCATGACATCGGCGAGCGATCCGGAGAGGATCTCCTCGCCCTTCTCGCCGTCGGGCGTACAGTACGAGACGGTGACCTCCATCGCGTCGGCGAGGTCTCCACCGGAAGTCTCGTCGTCGTCCGCCTCGGGCTCGGTCATCCCGTTCTCGTCGTTCGCGGTCAACTCGCCGCACATCCACATGTACGCGGGGTTGTCGACGATTGAGAAGCAGAACTCGCCCTCGCCGGAGTCGCCGGGCTTCAGGTCGGAGACCTGGATGCTCAGGCCCTCGCCCTCCTGCGTGACGATTTCGCCGTCGACGAGCTGCCCGACGACGTTGCCGTTGATGAAGCTCCCCGGGGGCGTCGAGTACTGCGCGTAGCTGCCCTGGTCCTCGGAGTAGTCGACGTGGACGAACAGGTCGAGCGAGCCCGCCGTCAGCGTGTTGTCCTCGAACGTCTCCGTGTCGTTGAAGTACGCCGTGGTGCCGATCCCGGCGCCGGCGGAGGCGACGCCCACCGCTCCGAGGCCGACCAGCATCTTCCGCCGCGATAGTCCGATTGTGTCGTCGTTCATTGTGTATCATCCCCGAAGGGAACCCCCGGCGGCGGTCGCGAACCGCCGCGTCGGCCGCCCGAAGGCGCCGAACCGGGACCCGGACGTGTCTCGTCGTCCGGAGGGCCGCGTTGCTCCGAGGAGCTAGTTCTGCCCGCTCACGTTGCCGGTCCCGTTGGGTGCGGGACCGGGGCTGGTGCTGTTCGCCTCCGTGCCGTTGAACGTCACCTGGGGGTTGTCGTTGTGGCGCGACTGCTCGGCGTAGAGGCCGATGTCGAATTCCACCGAATCGGTCTGGACCTCGTTTTCGACCTCCGCCGGGAGCGTCCACTCGAAGCCGATACACTGGGTGGTCGCGCCGGGGTACGGCTGGCGACCCTCCTCCTGCCGGTCGCCGTCGAGCGCGTGCCCGTCGGCGAGGAAGGTCCCGAAGAAGTCGGCCATCGACCCCTCGAAGATCTTCTGTTCGCCCGCGAGGACGACCTGCGCGATCTCCGCGTAGACGGTGTCGAGGTCGGCCGCGTCGGGAGCGACGAAGGCGTCGTCGGGCGAGGTGGCGATGTCCTCGAGCAGCCCCGTCGCCGCGCCGGCGCCGAGCGCGATGGTGAAGATGCGGATGCCGTTCGCCTTGGCCGCGTCGGCCGCCGCGATGGCCGCGCTGGCGTTGGACTGCCCGTCGCTCAGGACGATCATCACCTTCGAGGCGCCCATCGTGGCGTTGGTCCCGTTGAGCAGCTCGTTCTCACCGGCGCTGACGCCGGCCGCGATCGAGGTGCCGCCGCTCGCGTTGTATGCGTCGATCGCGTCCTTGACCGCCTGGTAGTCGGTCGTCAGTTCCTGGTCGACGTTCGCGGACGAGGCGAACGAGATCGCGGCGGCCTCGTCGGGCGAGGAGAGGTTGTCGACGAAGCTCGTCGCGGACGTCTTCAACGCCGCGATCTTGCCGCCGCCCATCGAACCGGAGACGTCGCTGACGAGGGCGACTTCCAGTTCGTTCTGCTGGCCCGTGCCCGTGGGCTCGTACACGTTGTCGCAGTCCTCGTCGTACCAGACGCAGACCTCGATGGCGTCGGCGAGCTCGCCGATGCCGTCGGTGTCCTCGCCTTCCTGTTCCATCTCGGGTTCGCTCTGCCCGTTCTCCGCGTTCTCGGTCAGCTCGCCCGCGAGGTAGAGGAACGCGGGGTTGTCACAGATGTGGACGCTGATGGTGACTTCGCCGGAGTCGCCGGGCTTCACGTCGTCGAGCGTGAACACCGGGATTCCGTCGCCGTTGACAAGGAATTCGTCGGCCTCGGGCGAACAGAAGTCGAACTCCTCGCCCTGGACGAGGTCCTCCCACGCCTGCATGTCCGCGGGGCTGGGCGCCTGGTCGAGCAGGTAGCGCCCGTCGCCGAGGTCCTCGGCGTCCGGGTAGCCCATGGACTGGACGTGCTCCAGGCGGCCGGGGCCGCCGAGGTACGTCGACTTGTAGTCCAGCTTCAGGTCCAGCTCGCCCGCGGTGAGCGTGTTGCCCTCGAACGCCTCCGTGTCGTTGAAGTACGCCGTGGTACCGAGTCCCGCGCCCGCGGAGGCCACGCCGACGGCCCCGAGGCCGGCGAGGACTTTGCGCCGCGAGAGTCCGATTGTGTCGTTTGTGTCTTGGCTCATGCTTTCTCCCCCGACCCGCCCCCGTCCGCGCTGGACAGCCGAATCGGTTACTTCCCCCTCCGAGGGATACCGACGTAGTTACGCGCTCCCATGTCACCGTCGCACGACCGATTCCACGTGATAGAACGTCTCAGTCGCCGAGTCGAACGGAGCGTTCGACCGGCGGTCCGGCGCCCCTACTCCGGCCGATATTGCCGGTATGGCCCCCGTACCGCCGCCTCGGAACGCGGCACGGAGACCGTACTCGTCGGGCCGAATCCGACAGGGACCTCGTACTCCCGCCGCTCGAAGGGGGATCTCACCGGGTAGCGAGTTCATACATATACCCCTGTCTGACGCAGTAGGCGACAGACCTCGGACGCCGCCGAGCGCGGTCTCCGGATCCCCACCCATGAAACTCCGAACCGACGTGCTTCCGGCCGAGCAGGTGTACACCATCCTCGCGAACGAGCGCCGACGGCGCGCGATCGAACAGCTCAGCTCCGTCGGCGGGCCCGTCTCGGTCAACGAACTGTCGACGCTCGTCGCGGGCCGCGAGACCGGCGAGAGCCCGCCGCCGAAGCGCTGTCGCGAGAGCGTGTACACGTCGCTCGTCCAGACGCACCTCCCGAAGCTGGCGGACGCGGGCGTCATCACGTACGACCGGGACTCACAGACCATCGAGCTCTCGCGACGCGCGCAGGACGTCCGGCTCTACACGGAGATCCTCGCGCCCGGCGGCGCGACGTGGTCGGAGATCTACCGCGCGCTCGCGGTGGCGTCGCTGCTCGTCGTGCTCGCCGCGCTCCTCGACGCCCCGCTCGTGTCGGCCGTCGACCCGGTCCTCTGGACCAGCCTCGCGCTCGGCGCCTTCGCCGCCGCGAGCGCCGTCCAGCTGTGGGTCAACCGCTTCTCGGTGCTGCGACAGCTACGGCCGCGGTGACTCGGCTCGAAAAAACAGCTCCTACTCGATTTTCGACCACTTCCCTTCGATTCCCCTCCGTCGCTTCAGTTCTCTTCCGTCGGTTCAGTTCTTCTCCGTCACTTCGATTTCCTGGCTTTCCTACTCGCTCGCGGCCGCGAGCGACGGCGGTAGCCGAAGCTCGAACAGTCGGGCGTCGCAGCCCGCGCACCGTCCGGCGACGACGTCGTAGCTGGCACAGCAGGACTCGACGACCCGCTCTTCGAGCGCCACGTCCCCGGCGCAAGCGGGGCATTCCTCGACGAACAGCCGGAGGGCCCCGAGGACGGTGCTCTGGTCCGCGAGCGGCAGGTCGGTCCAGTCGTCGCGGGTCGCCGTCAGCACGCGGTCGGCCGCGGCGTCCGCCCGGAACGCCGCGCGCGACTCCCAGTGGCCGATCTTCTCGTCGCCCGCGTACGCGAACCCGACGCCCTCGTACCAGTCGATCGCCAGCTCGTCGCGGTCGACCCCGGTGAGCGACGCGAGCGCGTCGAGGTCGCCGTCGGTCGGCGCGTCGGCGTCGACCGCCGCCCGCCACGCCGCGGCGAAGTCGGGCGCGAACGCGAAGTCGTCGCCCCCCGGCGTCTCGACGAGGACGCCGGCGTCGAGGAGGTACGCCTCCGGGTCGACGTCGCCCGCCGGACGCGTCCCGCGTTTCGTCTCGCCGGGCGCCTTGCCGAACAGCGCGAGGACGCGCTCGGGGAGGTAGCGCTTCGTGAGCTCGGGCGTGCCGGGCACGAGGTAGCCGCGCAGCCAGATCGCCGCGAGCGAGGCCCCGAACCCGGCCGCGCCGAAGAGCGGCGCGCCGACCGCGGTCACCGCCGCCGCCCCGACCGCGGCGATCCCGACGTTGACGACCGTACACGGCAGACAACGGTTCTCGCCGGTGTACTCGGGCTGCCGGAGGCGGTCGACGGCGGTCCGGGCGGGTCGTCCGAGTCTGGCCGACAGCGTGGCGCGTGACGCGTTCATACACACGGAACGGCGGCGAACCGACCTATGTATGGGCCGCCTACCACCCAGTCGTGCCCGATTCGCCGTCTCGAAAAGTCACAAAATATACTATATAGAGAGTATAGCAGAAGTAGACTGTAATAGCGTTCTTTTGATCGGTGTCAGCGCCGTTTTGAAGTCCTGAACGGCGTGATTCTACCGCACTATTGGATCGCGACATCTCAAATTATTGTTAACCGCAACTGATAAGACCTCTCCTGATAATCTAGCTTCAACTTGAATGGATGAGCCATGACACCACAACTCACTGGGTCGGAAGCATCGCTCGCCGACGGCGAGGACGGCTCCTCGCGGGACGCCGCCGGTCCCTCGCGCGACGAGGTGTTCACCGCGCTGAGTAACGCGCGGCGGCGGAACGTCATCAAGTACCTGAAAACGAACGGTTCGGAGGCGCGAGTCCGCGACATCGCCGAGCAGCTGGCGGCCTGGGAGAACGACGTCGAGATCAACGAGGTCACGTACAAACAGCGCAAGCGCGTGTACACCGCCCTCCACCAGTCGCACCTCCCGAAGCTGGCCGAAAGCGGGTTCATCGACTACGAGCGCGACCGCGGGCTGGTGTCGCTCACCGAGGAGAGCCGGCAGCTTGAGGTGTATCTGGAGGTCGTCTCGGAAAACGAGATCCTCTGGAGCGAGTACTACGTCGGGCTCGCGGCCGTGTGCGGGCTGCTGGCGGCCGCGGCGTGGACCGGCACCGCCCCGTTCGACGCCGTCTCCGGATACGCGTACGCGGTGCTTTTCGCCGGGATATTCGGCGTGTCCGGACTGTTCCATCGGCTGTCGACGAAGCGGAACCGACTGGGGTAGGCGGCGGCTGAGCGTCCGCAGCCTCCCGTCACTCGACCCCGTCGAGCGCGGCGGGCTCCAGCTCGAAGACCCGCGCTTCGCACCCGTCACAGCGCCCGACGACCACGTCCCGAGCGGTACAGCAGGAGGCGACGACCTCCTCGCTAAGCGTCACCTCGGCCCCGCAAGCCGGACACTCCTCGACGAACAGTCGGAGCCCGCCGAGCACCCCGCTGCGCGCCGCCTGCGGGAGGTCGGTCCATTCGTCGTCGCTCGCGCGAAGCACGCGGTCGGCGGCGGCGTCCGCGAGGAACGCCGGCCGCGACACCCAGTGGCCGACCCGCTCGCCGTCGACGGCCGCGACCACCGCGTTTCCGCGCTCCTCGACCGACAGCCTCGGCTCGTCGTCGGGCGGCACGTCGGCGAGCCGCGCCACCGCCGGACCGTCGGCCGTCTCCCGGGCGGTCTCGAGTTCGCTCCGCCACGCGGACGCGAACCACGGCGCGTACGTCAGGTCGCTCCCGTCGTCGGTCTCGACGAGCGCGTCCGCGGCGAGCAGGTACGACTGCGGGTCGACGGCGACGCCCTCGGCCGACTCGCCCGACGGGTCGGCCTCGTCCGTCGGCGTCCCGATCGCGGCCGAAGCCCCCGATTCCACCCCAGCCGCCGGCGGCGCCTTGCCGAACAGCCGGAGCACCGACCCCGGGAGGTAGCGCTTCGTGAGCTCGGGCGTGCCGGGCACGAGGTAGCCGCGCAGCCAGATCGCCGCGAGCGAGAGTCCCGTCGCGGCCGCGCCGACAACGGGATCGACGGCGACGGCGACCGCCGCGCCGAGCGCGACGCCGATCGTGACGTTGACAGCGGTACAGGGGGTACAGCGATTCTCGCCGGTGTACTCCGGTTGGCGGAGGCGATCAACGACCCCGCTGCCCGACGCGTCCATACCGCGCCTACGCGGGGCGGGTGCTTGTAATTACGGACGCGCTGGGTCAGACCAGTCTCGCCGCCCGTCGCGGTCCGGCCGCTCACTACCGCCCGTCTAACACCCGCAGGGTTTTAGCCGCGCACGGCGGGTGTACGGACATATGGCAACGGGGATCGTCGGGGAGTTCCTCGATCTCAAGGCGGAGACGGACGCGGACGTCCTCGCGATGCAGTGCGGCGACTTCTACGAGTTCTTCGCGGACGACGCGGAGCTGGTCGCCGACGAGCTGGACCTCTCCATCTCGCAGAAGTCCTCCCACGGCTCGTCGTACCCGATGGCGGGCGTCCCCCTCTCGGAGCTGACGCCGTACGTGAACGCCCTGGTCGAGCGGGGATACCGGGTCGCGGTCGCGGACCAGTACGAGACCGACGACGGCGGCCACGCCCGCGAGGTCGTCCGCGTCGTCACGCCCGGCACGGTCCTGGAGACGAGCGACGACGACGCGCGCTACCTCGCGGCCGTCGTCCGGGAGGGGGACGCCGGCGGCGCGACGGGCGCGGTCGACGCCGCCGACGGCCCCTACGGGCTCGCCTTCGCCGACGTGACGACGGGGCGGTTCCTCGCGACGACGGTCGAGGACGGCGGCGACCTGCGCGCCGAGCTCTACCGGTTCGACCCCGCGGAGGTGCTGCCCGGCCCGCACGTCCGCAACGACGACGGCCTGCTCGGCGCGGTCCGGGAGGACCTCTCCGGGCGCGTGACCGCCTTCGACGCGGAGGCGTTCGCGGCGGGCCGCGCGAGACACGCCGTGCGCGAGCAGTTCGGCCGCGAGACGACCGACAGCGTCGGGCTGGACGCGGACCTCGCGGTCCGCGCGGCGGGCGCGGTCCTCTCGTACGTCGAGGAGACGGGCGCGGGCGTGCTGGCGTCGATGACCCGCCTCACCGCCTACGGCGCCGACGACCGCGTCGACGTGGACGCGACCACCCAGCGCAACCTCGAGATCACGGAGACGATGCGGGGCGACGCCGACGGCTCGCTGTTCGACACCGTCGACCACACCGTCACCGCCGCCGGCGGGCGGCTGCTCCGGGAGTGGCTCACTCGCCCCCGGCGCGACCGCGAGACGCTCGCCGACCGCCTCGACGCCGTGGAGGCGCTGGCGTCCGCGGCGCTCGCCCGCGACCGGATCCGCGAGGTGCTCGGCGACGCCTACGACCTCGAACGGCTCGCGGCGCGGACGACGAGCGGAAGCGCGGGCGCACGCGAACTCCTCTCGGTGCGGGACACGCTCGCGCTGCTGCCGGACCTCGCCGACGCGGTCGCCGACACTCCCCTCGCCGACTCGCCCGCGGCCGCCGTCCTCGAACGCGTCGACCGCGACCGCGCGGCCGCCCTCCGGGAGGAGCTCGCCGAGGCGCTCGCCGAGGACCCGCCGAAGGCGAAGACGGGCGGCGGGCTCCTCAAGCGCGGCTACGACGACGAGCTCGACGAGCTGATCGAGCGCCACGAGTCGGTGAAGTCGTGGCTCGACGAACTCGCGGAGCGCGAGAAGCGCCGGCACGGGCTCAGTCACGTCACCGTCGACCGCAACAAGACGGACGGCTACTACATCCAAGTCGGGAAATCGGTGGCGGATCGGGTCCCCGAGGGCTACCGCGAGATCAAGACGCTGAAGAACTCGAAGCGGTTCGTCACCGACGAGCTGGCGGAGAAGGAGCGGGAGGTCCTCCGCCTGGAGGAGGCCCGCGGCGACCTGGAGTACGAGCTGTTCGAGGAGCTGCGCGAGCGCGTCGCCGAGCGCGCAGAGCTGCTCCAGGACGCCGGCCGGGCGGTCGCGGAGCTCGACGCGCTCGCCTCGCTCGCGACCCACGCCGCCCGCAACGACTGGACGCGCCCGGAGCTGACCGACGAGCGCCGCCTCGACGTCGAGGCCGGGCGTCACCCCGTCGTCGAGGGGACGACCGACTTCGTTCCGAACGACCTCCGGCTCGACGCCGAGCGCGGCTTCCTCATCGTCACCGGCCCGAACATGAGCGGGAAGTCGACGTACATGCGCCAGGCCGCGCTGATCCAGCTGCTCGCGCAGGCGGGCTCGTTCGTCCCCGCCCGCGCGGCCGAGGTGGGGCTCGTCGACGGCATCTACACCCGCGTCGGCGCGCTCGACGAGCTGGCGCAGGGGCGGTCGACGTTCATGGTCGAGATGCAGGAGCTGTCGAACATCCTCCACTCCGCGACCGACGAGTCGCTCGTCATCCTCGACGAGGTCGGCCGCGGTACCGCCACCTACGACGGCATCTCCATCGCGTGGGCCGCGACCGAGTACCTCCACAACGAGGTGCGCGCGCGGACCCTCTTCGCCACCCACTACCACGAGCTGACGACGCTCGCGGACCACCTCCCGCGCGTCGCAAACGTCCACGTCGCCGTCGACGAGCGCGACGGCGAGGTGACCTTCCTCCGCACCGTCCGCGACGGCCCGACGAACCGGTCGTACGGGGTCCACGTCGCCGACCTCGCCGGCGTGCCGGACCCCGTCGTCTCCCGCGCTGACGAGGTCTTGGACCGGCTCCGCGAGGAGAAGGCCATCGAGGCCCGCGGCTCGCGGAACGGGGGAGACGCCACCGACGGGTCCCCCGGCGACGGCGGGACCCAGCAGGTCGTGTTCGACCTCTCGTCGGGGTCGTTCTCGGGCGGCGGCGACGCCGAGGGGGCGACCGCGGACGCTTCGGTCTCCGAGGCGGGTCGCAACGGCGCGGCCCCCGGATCCCAACCGGCGGAAGCCGCCGAGTCGACGGCGACCGGCGGCGGCGAGCCCGAGAGTTCCGGGCCCGCCGACGGCCTCGACCCCGAGACCCGCGCCGTGATCGAGGAGCTGAGCGACGTCGACGTCGCGGCGACGGCGCCGGTGGACCTGCTCTCCCGCGTCCAGGAGTGGCAGGAGCGGCTGGAGTGAGGGCGCGTCTGACGTAAGAACTAATGTCTGACCTCGTCGTGTGGTGTGTATGGGCATCATGAGCAAGATCCTCGGCGGCAGCGGGAGCCGCTCCGTCGACGATTACGTCGAGCTCGACTCGGACGACTTCGCCGACGCGCACGCGGAGACGGGGACGCAGGTACACTTCGCCGAGATCGGCGACCAGAGCGACGTCATCCCGATCAAAGACGCCGTCTACGACGGCGACTTCGTCATCGCGGACATCACCCGCCACTCCACGTCGGACCGGACGATAGAACACGTCTACGACGAGCTCCGCCAGGTGGTCCAGGAGGTCGACGGCGACATCGTCCAGAAGGGCGACGACCAGATCATCGTCACCCCGACCGGCGTCAAGGTCTCGCGGCAGAAGCTGTAAGCGCCGCGTTCCGGCGATCTTCTCTCTCCGATTCTCTCGCAGGCACCCCTCTGTAGCCCGCGTTCGCCCGTATCGGTCGAACCGTGTCATATATGCCGTTCTCCCGCCCACGTAGAGTCGAATGGACGAGCCGGTCCTCCTGACGGGCGCCGGCGGACGGGTGGGACAGGCCATCCTCCGCGGTCTCGGCGACGAGTACGACTGGCGGCTCCTCGACCGCGAGCCGCTCCCGGCCGCGAAGGTGCCCGACGGGGTCACCGACGCCGACCGGTACGTCGCCGACATCACCGACGAGCGCGCCGTCCGCGAGGCCGTCGCCGACGTCGGCGCGGTGATCCACCTCGCCGGCGACCCGCGGAAGACGGCGCCGTGGGACTCGGTCCTCCGGAACAACATCGACGGGACGCAGGTCGTGATGCGCGCCGCCGCCGAGGCCGGCGTCGAGAAGTTCGCGTTCGCCTCCTCGAACCACGCCGTCGGCGGCTACGAGACGGCCGAGCGGACCCCGGACCTGTACCGCGCCGAGGACGACTACCGGCTCGACGGGAGCGAGCTGCCCCGCCCCGGCAACCTCTACGGCGTCTCGAAGGCGGCCGGCGAGTCGCTCGGCCGCTTCTACCACGACGAGTTCGACATGAGCGTCGTCTGCGTCCGCGTCGGGAACCTCACCAAGGACCACCCGCCCCGCGAGTACGAGCGCGGGCAGGCGATGTGGCTCTCGCACCGCGACTGCGCGCACCTGTTCGACCGCTGTCTCCGCGCGGCGTACGGCTACGAGATCGTGTACGGCATCTCGGACAACGACCGCCGCTACTACTCCATCGAGCGCGCCCGCGAGGCGCTCGGGTACGACCCCGCCGACAACTCCGCCGACTACACCTTCGAGGGCGAGCCGAAGCCCGACCGCGACGCCGAGGCGGACGGCGACCGCTACGCGCCCGAGTCCTTCGCGCCGGACGCCGACTGCCCCGCCAACGAGTCGCCGGCCGACCCGAACTTCCCGGCCGACCCGGACGACGCCTGACCGACCCGCCGCGCTCAGAACAGCCCGTCGACGTCGCGGCGCTTCCGCTCCTCCCGGTCGACGTGATCGCCGAGCCGCGCGGCCACCTGCGGCCGGGCGTCGGGCGTCCGGAGGTACGCGAACAGCAACTCGGCGAACTCGGTCCGACCCGTCCCGCGCTCCTCCCGGGCGAAGGCCGCCGCGGTCGCGAGCGTCTCCGGGTCGCCCGGCTCGCCCGCCGTCGCGAGCGCCGGCGCCGCGACCCCGGCCGCGGCGAGCGACAGGCCGTCGACCGTCGGCGCCTCGCCGCCGACCCGGATCCGCGGCGCGCTCGCGGGGTCCGCTCCCCCCGGATCGGCCGCGAGCCGTTCGGCCCACTCCCGGGCGGGAGCCAGCGCGACGCCCCGCACGTCAGCGACGCCCCTCAGCGCCGCCGCGGCGTCGTCCGCCTCCGCCGCCGCGCCGGCGCGGTCGCCGTCGGCCGCCCGGTGCGACGCCGCCGCGGTCGCGGCGAGCGCCCGGAGCAATCGCTCGTCGGCGCGGTCGCGCTCGCCGTCGCCCGGACCGGTCTCGCCGGCCGAATCGGCGTCTCCGTCGCGCTCGTCGGGGGCGGGTCGTCGGCCCCGGTCCCAAGCGACGCGCGCCGCGAGGAAGCGCCGCTCGTTGAACAGCGCGGCGCCGGCCCCGAGCGCGGCTGACGGGCCGGGCGCGTCGCGTGGGCCTCGATCCGGACCGCGGTGGCGGTCGGTCACGCCTCACGGTCGGCGACGGCGCATGATAAATGTCGAGTTCCGCGCCGGCAGGGCGGCGCGTCAGGGGGGAGTGGAAGGCGGCGCGTCAGCGGGGAAGTGGAGGGCGGCGCGTCAGCGGCGGAATCGGGACCGGCCGCCGGATCAGGCCTCCCGGACGGCGCCGTCGTCGTCCGGCAGGCGGACCGTTCGGTCGACCGTGGCGGGGTAGCGCCGGTGGGCCGCCGCGCCGGCGACGGCGCCGCAGAGGGCCGCCAGCGCGACGGCGGCCGCGGTCGGGAACGACAGGGCCGCCACCGTCGCGACCGGCAGCGCCGCGAAGGCGACCATCGCGCCGCGGATCCGGGTCGGCGGCGAGGCGCCGACGGTCGACGGCCTGTCGCTCGCCGCGGCCGGGGTCGCGGCGCCGGCGCTCGCGACGGCGCGGCCGCAGGTGGC
>NZ_SGTZ01000017.1:0-82661 GCF_005435115.1 Halorubrum sp. ARQ200
GTCTGGGCGGGGTCGGCCGTCGCCGGTCCGACCGGTCGGCTCGGGAAATGAAAATGTTGAAGCGGTCTGGTAGTGAATCCGGCGAATGACCGTGGTACTCGCAGTAGCCGTCGGCGCGGACGACGAGCCGAGCCCCGCCCCGACCGGCGCGTCCCCCGCCCGCCGACCCCTCCGCGGCGGTTCCGGCCGCCGGCAACCCCCCAACCGTCAGACGCGACCATGAACATCGGCTTCTTCACCGACAGCTACTTCCCCGGTATCGACGGCGTCACCTACACCATCCAGTCGTGGCGCGACCGGCTCGAGTCTCGGGGACACGACGTCTACGTGGTGTATCCGGCGAGCAGTCACGAGCCGGACGACCACGAGATTCCGGTCCCCTCGCTGCCGAACCCCTTCTACCGTCAGTACCGCCTCCCCACGTTCCGCCGCCTGTCGACGCTCCCCGACCTCGACGTGGTCCACTGCCACGGCCCGGCGTCGACCGGGCTGATGGGCCTCCGGTACGCGAGGCGGTACGGCGCGACCTCCGTGTACACGCATCACACCCCCGTCGAGGACTACTTCGTTCAGGGGCTCAAGTCGGAGCGGCTCGCCTCGGTCGTCGGGCGGGCGTACGTCGCCTACGAGAACCGCTTCCTCAACGCGTTCGACTGCGTCACCGCCTCCACCTCGCGTATCCGGCGGGACGTGGAGCCGTACCGGCTCCCCGTCGGGATCGAGATGGACCGGTTCCGGCCGCGCGAGAACGCCCGCGTGACCGCGACGGCGACCGACGGCGGGCCGACGGCCGTCGACGCGCCGGTCGTCGGGTACAGCGGCCGGATGACCCGCAAGAAGAACGTCGACGAGATCCTCCGGCTCGCGGAACGCCTGCCCGAGGTGCGGTTCGAAGTCGTCGGCGAGGGGCCGGTCCGGGCGGATTTGGAGGCCGACGCGCCGGGGAACGTCCGGTTCCACGACTTCCTGCCGCGCGAGGATCTCCCCGACTTCTACGCCGCCCTCGACGTGTTCGTCACGGCGTCGACCTGCGACACGCTCGGGCTCTCGACGCTGGAGGCGAACGCCTGTGGCACGCCGGTCGCCGCCGCGGACGTGGCGCCGTTCGACGAGACGATCGGCCCCGAGAACGGGGCGCGCTTCGCGTTCGGCGACCTCGACGACATGGAGCGCGCGGTCCGCGACTGCCTCGACGGCGACCGGGACACCCGCGGCGCGGTCGAGCGGTTCTCCGTGGAACGGACCGTCGACGAGCTCGAATCGATATACGGGGTGACGGCGTAGATGGGCGCCGACAACGTCGACGCGTTTCAACGGTTCATCTTCTCTGTGCCGCCCCTCAGGATTCAGGCGGCCGCCCTCGTCGCTCTCAGCGTCGTCTACGCCGTCGGGACGGTCGGCGGAATCTGGCTCTTCACGCCGTTCGCTCCCGAACCGTCCCGGATCTTGCCGGTGGCCGTTCTCATCTTTTTGGTCCCCTTCGTCGTCGCGGCCGAACTCTTCCCCCGGGTCCTCGACGGCTACCCGCGGTCGTGGAGCTACTTCCTCGCGCTCACCTCACAGTTCGTCCTGTTCGTCTACGCGCTGGTACTCTCCGGGGCGGACAACGTCGGGAACGCCTGGAGCATCATCTGGCTCAGCTTCATCACGCTGTACCTGATCAACATCTTGGTGCTCGTCGTCTCGACGGGCATCGACCGGTTCGACCGGATTCTGCTCGTCTCGCTGGTCGAGCCGGCGGGGCTCATCGCCGCCTTCTACGCGCTGGGCGGGAGCGAACTCGGCTTCTCGACGTACCGACACGTGTTCGCGTTCGCCTCGCTGCTCATCGCGGCGGGCTTCCTCGTGTTGGTCCTCGTCGTCGTCGACTACCTGATCAAGAGCAACACCGACGTCTCCGCGTTCGCGCTCACCTCCGGTCTCCTCCGGAACGACCGCGAGTCACTCGACCTGGGCGTCGAGGCCCGTCCGGCCGTCGAGACGTTCGCCGTCGACAACGGGAGACGGCTCACGGTGGCGGCCCCGTGGGTCCACCCCGGCCCGCTCGGCGGGTTCGGCGGCGGCCAGCTGAGCGGGAACCTGATCGAGGCGCTGAACGAGGGCCGCGGGGTCGACGGGGCGGAGCGCGCCGAGACGGCGGCCGCGACCGACGGCGGCGCCGCGGCCGCCGCGTCGGCGGACGCGGCCGGCTTCTTTTTCCACGTCCCGTGTACGCACAAGGAGGACCTCTCGAACCCCGCGGACGCGGAGCGGATCCTCGACGCGGTCGCCGACCCGGACCGGACCGAGCGCGTCTCGCGGCTCGTGACCGCGTCGTACGGCGAGCGCGAGGGCTACGCGGACGTGCGGTTCCACGGCCGCCGGATCGGGGACAAGGAGGTGATCGTCCTCCACGGCGAGGGGATCGACGACTACGACACGGGCGTGTTCATGCGCGACGTCGACCACGACCAGGTGCTGCTGATCGACCAGCACCGACACGACATCCAGAACGGCCCCGACGTCGAGATCCAGTACGGCTCCGCGACGGCCGACCGCCTGAAGCGCGCGTTCGACGACTTCCGCGACCGGCTCGCGGACACCGACCTCGTCGAGGACTACGCCGCCGGGTTCGCCGTGACGCGGACCGGTCAGGACGCGCTGGCGATGGTCGAGCGCGTCGACGGCCAGGAGGTCCTCTGGATCGGCGTCGACACCAACGGGCTCACCCCCGACGTGCGGGCGACCGCCGACGAGTACCGCGCGGAGTTCGACGCGGTGATCCCCTTCTCGACGGACACCCACGCGTCGATCCACGAGCTGGCGAACAAGCGCGAGTCCGACATCGACGCCATCGAGGGCGCGGTCGACCGCGCCGTCGACGACGTCGCGCCCGCGACGGTCGGGTTCGAGAGCAACCGGACCGAGCCGGTGAAGCTCCTGAAGAACGACTACAACGGGCTCGTGTTCAGCGTCAACATCCTCATCCGCCTCACGCTCATCTCGCTGGTGATCCTGTACGCGCTGCTCGTGTTGTGGCTGTTCTTCTGAGTCGGACGCACCACCGAGCGGCTCGCTCCCCTTCGCTTTTGCCCGTCCCGGTCCACGTGTCCCCATGGCCCCGCGAGCCCTCCTTGGCACCGGTCGGTCTCCGAATCGCGCGCTCCGCGCCGTCGGCGTCGCGTTCGTCGCCGCCTCGTTCCTCGTCGCCTTCCCGTGGGAGCCGATCCGAACCGCCTGGCGGTACCCGATCTGGGCCGTCCTCGTCGCCGTCGGCCTCGCGAGCGCCGGGTACGCCGGGCGCCACCGCGGCGGCCTCCTCGCCGGCTGGGGAGCGACGTTCCTCGCGGCGATCTGGGTCTTCGTCGTCCCGCCGCTCGCGGCGGTCGTCCGCGGCGCCACGCTCGACGACGGCGGCTACGCGGTGCCGCGGCCGTCGACCGTCGCGCTGGGTCCGCGCGCCGAGCTGCTGACCGGCCTGCGAATCGGCCCGGTCGTCGCCCTCGCGGTCGCGCTCACGCTCGGGAGCGCGGCGTACGCCCTCGGCGCGGCGGTGCGGAGGCGACCGGACCGGTTCTGACGCGGCGCGCTACTCGAACGCCCTCACGCCCAGCGCGGACGCGGAGGCGCCCCCGATCACCATCGGGACCCAGTAGACGGCCCCGCGGAAGACGAGGACGGCGGCGGTGATCGCGGAGGCGGCGACGCCGGTCGTCGGCACGAGCAGCCCGACGAGCGCGGCCTCGATGCCCCCCAGCCCGCCGGGGAGCGGGGTCGCGCCGGCGACGTACGACAGGGGAACGACGAAGACCGGGATCACCGGCGAGATCGGGTGGCCGATCGCGGCGAACGCGGCGGTGAGCGCGGCGGCCTGGAAGAGCCAGCCGAACAGCGAGAGCGCGACGATCCCGAGGAGGCGCGGCCGGTCGGTGCCGACGCGCTCGATGTCGGCGAAGAAGTTGCCGAGGCGGTCGGCGAGGCCGGCCTCGATCGTCTCGGCGTCGAAGCGGTCGAAGCGTCCGAGGAACGGGCCGACGGCGCCCGGAACGCGGTCGACGACCGCGACGCGGTAGCGCCAGACGAAGGCGATGGCCGAGACGATGGCCGCGATCAGCGCGACCGCGCTCGCGACCGCGAACCCGACGCGGTCCCCGACCGCCGTGGTGGCCGCGTAGGACCCGACTCCGATGAACACGAGCGAGACGGAGGGGACGACGTTGAGCACGTCGACGCTCGCGATGCCGACGAGCCCGGTCTCGTAGCGCGCCTCGCCCACCTTCGAGATGAGCGCCGCGGCGACCGGCTCGCCGCCGGCCTGTCCGAACGGGGTGACGTTGTTCGCGAAGGCGGCGCCGCTGTACACGAGGAACGCGGTCCGGACGGACATCTCGACGTCGAGGGCGCCCAGCACGGCGCGGAGCATGAGGCTCCACGCCGCGAGCCAGCAGAGCCCGAGGCCGAGCGTCACGGCGACGAGACCCGGGTCGGCGGCCGCGAGCGCGTCGACGATGCGGTCGACGCCGACGACGACGAACAGCACCGCGAGGAGGAGGACGGCGCCGCCCGCACCGAGGATGAGCGCGCGCCGTTGTGGGCCGTCCATGGACTGGGTGGGGCGGTAGCGAACTTGAAACGTCTGCTTCGCGCCCGCCGGCGCGTCGGCGTCTCCGGGCCTCGGCCACGCTCGCGGACCGCCGGTCCGGGGGCGAGAATGAGAATGCATACGTACCGGCGGGCCGACGGCCCACCTAATGGAAGATCAGCGGTTCCTCGAGTCGGAGTGGGATTACTGTCTGGTGCTCGACGCGTGCCGGTACGACGTGTTCGCCGACGTGTACGACGAGTACCTCGACGGCACGCTCGAGAAGCGGCGCAGCGTCGGCTCGTCGACGCCCGAGTGGGCCTACCGCACGTTCACCGACGACCACGACATCGCGTACTTCTCCGGGAACCCCTTCATCAACGACCTGGGGATCCCGCTGAACGAGCTGAAGTGGGGCGCCAGCTGCGACTACGAGTGGACCGCCTCCGAGCACATCAGCGACATCCACGACGTGTGGAAGACCGACTGGGACGACGACCTCGGCACCGTCCCGCCGGAGGGGATCGCGGACGCGTTCCACCGCAACCAGGACGCCGTCGAGCGCGCCGACCGCACCGTCCTCCACTACATGCAGCCGCACGCGCCCTACCTCTCGCGCGGGAAGGGGCAGAAGCTCAAGCAGATCCAGAAGGGGATCAGAGAGCAGGGGGAAGCGGAGGAAAACGGCGGAAGCGAGGACGACGGCGGGCTCCTCTCCTCGCTCAGCGACTCCGTCCGGCCGAAGATCGAGAGCCGGCTCGACGACAGCGAGTTCGCCCAGAAGGCGGGGCTGTGGCTCGAACTCGACCCGAAGGACCTCGTGAAGGACGGCACGCGCGTGACCGCGCTGTCGATGTACGAGGAGAACCTCCGGATCGCCTTAGAGAGCGTCTCGGAGCTCGTCGACGAGCTCGACGGCGACGTGGTCGTCACCGCCGACCACGGCGAGGCGTTCGGCGAGGAGGGCGTCTGGGAGCACCACATCGAGACGTACATCCCCGCGCTGATGGAGGTCCCGTGGCTGGAAGTCGAGTGAGCGACCGCGCCGGGGCCCGAGACGCGACCGCCGCGCGGCCGCGCCCGCCGACCCGCCGATGAAGGTCAGCCACTACTTCGAGTTCGCGGAGCGCGTCACCGGCGGCATGGCGGCGTCCGTCGACCACCAGCGCAAGATGTTCGACCGTGTCGGCGTCGAATACACGACGGAGCCGACGCTCGACGCCGACGTGCTCCACCTCAACCTGATGGGCCCGCGCTCGGTCTGGTACGCGCGCCGCGCCCGGAAGGCGGGCGTCCCCGTCGTCGCGCACACCCACGTCACCGCGGAGGACTTCGGCGACAGCTTCCGGTTCACCAACGCGCTCGCGCGACCGCTCAGGCCGTACCTCCGCCGCGCGTACGGGCTCGCCGACCGGCTGATCTGCCCCTCCGAGTACAACCGGTCGGTGATCGAGGGGTACACCGACGCGCCGACGACGGTCGTCTCGAACGGCGTCGACCAGGGGAAGCTCTACGGGTTCGAGTCGCTGGAGGCCGAGTACCGCGACCGCTACGACCTGGACCCGCCGACGGTGTTCATGGTCGGCCACGTGATCAAGCGGAAGGGGCTGGAGACGTTCGTCGAGACGGCCCACCGGATGCCGGACGTCGACTTCGTCTGGTTCGGCCCCATCGATCGCTCGCTGAAGGGCCGCGAGACGAAGCGGCTCGTCGACGAGGCGCCCAGGAACTGCACGTTCACGGGGTTCGTCGACGACATCCGCGGCGCGTACGCCGCGGGCGACGTGTTCTGCTTCCCGACCCACGAGGAGAACGAGGGGATCGCGCTGCTGGAGGCGATGGCCGCCGGCAAGCCGCTCGTCGTGCGCGACATCGAGACGTTCTCGTGGCTGGACGACGGCGAGGAGTGCCTGAAGGTCGGCGACGAGGGCGACGGGGCGCACGCCGCGGCCGACGCCGACGCTCGCGGGGACAACGTCGAGGGGTTCGTCGAGGCCATCGACGCGCTCCGCGACGCCGACCGCCGGGCGGAACTCGGCGCGCGGGCCGCCGAGCGGAGCGAGGCCTTCTCGCTCGACGCGATCGCCGACCGCTACCGATCGCTGTACGCGGATCTGGTGTAAGCGTCCGCGAGGGGGACGAAATCGACCGATCGCGGAAAATTGCGAAAACCGCAGTTGGTATGTCCGCCCGACGATACCGTAGGGCCAAATGACTCGAGTGAGCGTTATCGGCTGCGGGAACATGGGGGGTGCCCTGCTCAGGGGGCTCGCCCGCGTTGAGGGGTACCACCTGACGGCGATCGACCTCGATCCCGAGGCGCTCGCCGCGATCGAGGACGCCGTCGACGAGACGACCGAGGACGTGGACGCGGCGCGCGACGCCGACATCGTCGTCCTCGCGGTGAAACCGGACGTGGCGCCCGCGGTCCTCGACGACCTCGACCTCCGGGAGGACCAGCAGTTGGTGACGCTGGCGGCGGGGCTCCCCCGCGAGTTCGTCGCCGCCCGCACCGACGCCTCCGTCGTCCGGATCATGCCCAACCTCGCGGCGGAGACGGGGAACATGGCCGCGGCCGCGACGAACGCGGGCCTCACCGACGAGGTCCGCGCCATGCTCGACGCGGTCGGCGAGTTCGTCGAGGTCGACGAGTCGCTGATGCACGTCTCGACGGCGGTCAACGGCAGCGGTCCCGCGTTCGCGTTCTACCTGATCGACGCGATGAAACAGGGCGGGATCGACAGCGGGCTCGACGCCGAACAGGCGGAGACGCTGGCCGCTCAGACGTTCAAGGGCGCTGCCGAGACGGTGCTCCGCGACGACCGCAGCGTCGACGAGCTCATCGACGCGGTGTGCTCGCCGAACGGGACGACGATAGAGGGGATGGAGGTGCTGTGGGACAGCGAGGCCGACGCGGCGGTCGAGGACGCGGTCGCGGCCGCCGAGCGCCGGTCCCGGGAGCTCGCCGAGGCGTTCGACGATGGCTGAGGACGCGAGCGTGGAGCGGGTCGGCGCGACCGACGGCGAGCGCGTGGCGGCCGCGCGAGAGGAGGCCGCCGCGGCCGACCGCGTGATCGTCAAGGCGGGGACGAACTCCCTCACCGACGACGACTCGCGGCTGGACCGGGTGAAGCTGGACAAGCTGGTCGCGGACGTGATGGACCTCCGCGAGCGCGGTACCGAGGTCGTGCTGGTCTCCTCCGGGGCGGTCGGCGCCGGGACGGGTCGGCTCGACACGGGGCCCGAGTCGCGGGACGGCGTCGAGTCCATCGCGGAGAGCCAGGCGCTCTCGACCGTGGGCCAGGGCCTGTTGATGCGTCACTACACGCAGAGCTTCGAGCGGTTCGACCAGGACGTGGCGCAGATCCTCGTGACCGGGACCGACCTCGACGCCCCGGAGCGGTTCGACAACTTCACCAACACCGTCGAGACGCTGCTGTCGTGGGGCGTCGTCCCCGTCGTCAACGAGAACGACGCGGTCGCGACCGACGAGCTCCGGATCGGCGACAACGACATGCTGTCGGCGTCGATCGCGATCGGGCTCGACGCCGACCTCCTCGTGACGCTCACCGACGTGGACGGGGTCTACACCGGGAACCCGAAGCGCGACGGTGACGCGGAGCTGATCGAGGCCGTCGACGACGGCTACGAGCGGCTGCGGGAGATCGTCGGCGACGGCACGGAGACGGACTTCGGCGGCATCCGCACGAAGGTGGAGGGCGCCCACGACGTGAGCCGCCACGGGATCCCCGCGATCATCGCCGGGTCGGCGGAGCGCGACGTGTTAGCGCGGATCGCAGCGGGTAAGCCGACGGGCACGCTATTCGTGCCGGAGACGGGTGACGACGATGAGTGAGAGCAACACCACCGACGTGGAAGCGGACACCGACGAACTGGCCCGGCGGGCCGAGCGCGCCGCGCTGCGGCTCGCGAACGCCGACGAGGCGACCCGCGACGAGGCGCTCCGGTCGATAGCCGACGCGATCCGCGAGCGCGAATCGGAGATACTCGAGGCGAACGCGGTCGACGTGGAGGCCGCCGAGGCGATGCTCGCGGACGGCGAGTACACGCAGGCCCTCGTCGACCGCCTGAAGCTCGACGCGACGAAGGTCCAGGAGATCGCCTCGATGGTCGAGTCGGTCGCCGAACAGGACGACCCCCTCGGCGAGACGCTCGCGGCGCGGGAGCTCGACGAGGACCTCGAACTCTACCGGGTGGCGGTGCCGATCGGCGTGGTCGCGACGGTGTTCGAGTCGCGGCCCGACGCCCTGGTTCAGATCGCCGCGCTCGCGCTGAAGTCCGGGAACGCGGTCGTCCTCAAGGGCGGCAGCGAGGCCAGCGAGTCGAACCGCGTCCTCCACGAGGCGATCGTCGACGCGACCGCGGACCTGCCCGACGGGTGGGCAGCGCTGATCGAGGCCCACGAGGAGGTCGACCGCCTCCTCGAACTCGACGACCGGGTCGATCTCGTGATGCCGCGCGGCTCCTCGGAGTTCGTCTCCTACATCCAGGAGAACACCCAGATCCCGGTGCTCGGCCACACCGAGGGGATCTGCCACGTGTACGTCGACGCGGACGCCGACCTGGAGATGGCCGCCGACGTGGCCTTCGACGCGAAGGTCCAGTACCCCGCCGTCTGTAACGCCGTCGAGACCCTGCTCGTCCACGAGTCCGTCGCCGACTCGTTCCTCCCGGACCTCGTCGAGCGCTACGAGGACGCCGGCGTGGAACTGCGCGGCGACGGGCGGACCCGCGAGGTCGTCGACGTCGGGCCCGCGACCGCCGACGACTGGGACACGGAGTACGGCGACCTCGAACTGTCGATCAAGGTGGTCGACGACGCCTACGACGCGATCGACCACGTCAACGACCACGGCTCGAAACACACCGAGTCGATCCTGACCGAGGACGCCGAGACGGCCGAGACGTTCATGACCGGCGTCGACGCCGCGAGCGTCTTCCACAACGCCTCGACCCGCTTCGCGGACGGCTACCGCTACGGGCTCGGCGCGGAGGTCGGCATCTCGACCGGCAAGATCCACGCCCGCGGCCCGGTCGGCCTGGAGGGGCTCACCACGTACAAGTACTACCTCGAAGGCACCGGGCACCTCGTCGCGAGTTACAGCGGCGAGGACGCGGTCCCGTTCACGCACCGGGAACTCGACGGCGCCGAGTGGACGCCGGGAGCGCTGTCGACGCGGTAAGCGGAACGCCGCCGCCGACGCGACGGAACCGCGGCCCGAGGCGGAAGCGCGCGACGACCGGCGGTCGGTCGGCTCGCGGTCGTGGGACGCGCGCGAAAAAGCCGCGCTCGGCGGGCGGCCGGACCCGAACGGGGCGGCCGCTCAGAACGGCGGGCTGTAGTCTTCGTACTCGTCCATCTCGTCCATCTCGTCCGTCTTCGACGGCATGACCGCGGCGCGCGGCCCGCCGGCCCGGACGACCTCCACGTCCTCGAGCCCGTCGACGCTCTCGGGGAGGCGGCGCTCGATGGCCCGCATCGTCATCGGGGCGATGCCGCACCCGGAGCAGGCGCCGCCGATGGCGACGGTCGCCGTCCCCGCCTCCTCGTCGACGTGCCGGATCTCGAAGTTGCCGCCGTGCTGCTGGATCTGTGGCACTTCGTTGCTCAGGAAGCTTCGCGTCTGCCGTTCGAGTCCCTCTGCGCTCATTGCGAACGGACATTGTCCCCAACGTATCATAAATCTTTAGTTTTAGGACACCCTAAAATTTGAATATACAGGCTCCGAAACGGTTTTTCTGGCTGTTTACCGAGTGCTACTTATCGATACATATCAATTTTTAGTACTGCCTAAACGCGTGCGGAGCGTCGTCGTCGGTCGGTTCGGCGCCCGCGTCGCCGGGTCTCGTCTCAATATGTTCCCAATTAGCGTGATCGGACCGAAACGGCGGCCGGAGACGGTGACCGTCGGCGACGACGGCGGACGCACGCGCCGGGATGGTCGTCCGCGGACGAGATCGGAGCGACGGGGCTGGACGCGGGTCACCCGGTCGGGCGCCAGCCGCGGAGGGACGCGACGCAGAGCCCGCCCGCGATCCCGCTGAACGGGAGCGCGAGCGTCCGAACAACGAGGACCGCGGCCGTCGCGGCCGCGCCGGGAACGCCCGCGACCACGGTCAACGCCCCGCCGAGGAGCAGGTCGTAGGCGCCGAGGCTGCCCGGGATCGGGACGACGCTCGCGATCTGCGGGAGCGGCACGAGGACGAGGATCGGCAGGAACGCGCTCTCGACGCCGAGCCCGGACAGCGCGACCCACAGCGCGGCCGCGGTGAGCGCCTGCTCTACCAGTCCGCCGAGCGCGATGAGCCCGATCAGCCCCGGAGTCCGTCGGAAGTCGACGATGCGCTCCCAGTAGCGCGCGACGCCGGCCTCGACGAACGCCCTGTCGTGCGGCGGGTCGCGGTACAGCGCCGACACGCGAGTGATCACCGGCGCGAGCAGCGCGACGATCCCGTCGGAGAGCCGGTCGCGGGTCGAGAGCACCGCGGCGCCGAACAGCGCCAGCCCCCCGACGGCGACGCCGAACGTCGTCAGGATCGGCGCCGCGTCCGGGGCGTCGAGCAGGACGGCCAGCCCGACGAGGGCCGAGAACGCCGCCTGCGTCCCCGACTTGACGTACTTCGCCGTCGAGCGGACGCCGAGCGCCTCGGCGTACCCCGTGTCGGTGGCGACGCTGAAGAACCGGGCCATGATCGGCTCCGAGCTGACCGGTCCGGCCGGGCTGAGCGTGTCGAAGAAGTCGCCGGCGAGCGCGAACCGAACGCTCTCGCCGGCGGAGATCCCGTCCCCGAGCGGGGCGATCGACGCCCAGACGCCGATGGCGTCCGCGATCCCCTCCAAGACGACGAGCAGCGCGACGACGGCGAGGATCAGCGGCGTCACCGCGAGCGCCCGGTCGAGGACGGTCTCGATCCCGACGGTGTACAGGTACCCCGCCAGGATCGCGGCACCCGCGGCGACCCCGACGAGGAACCGCAGCGCTCGCCGCATGGGTCAGCGACGCACCGCCTGGGGGGATCCGACCATCGGTTCGGTCACCGTCGGGCGCCCGGAACGCGCGAGACGATCACATCGTGCGAGCCGAGCGACTTGAACGGTTCCATCGGCGCCGACCGGGCGACCGTAGGTGCGTCGACCGCACCCGTCTCGGCGCGTCGGCCGGCCAGTCCGACGCGGAGCGCGACCGCCGTCTGACCCGTTCGACCGACCGTTTTTGGTCGTCCGGGCATAGGGATCGGCAATGGCAGATCAGCCCGCAGGCGACGCCGTCGGAGCCAGTCGACGAACGTATCTGACGGCGGCCGGCGGCGCGGCGGTGACGGCGCTGGCCGGCTGTATGGGTGGCACCGCGAGCGGGACCGACACCCTCCGCGTCTCGGTCTGGAGCGGCACGAACGAGACGGTGTTCCGCGAGGTCATCAAGCCGATGTACGAGGAGCGGACGGGCAACACCCTCGAACTGAGCGGGAACTGGCAGGGGATCCTCTCGAAGATCCGCCAGTCCCCCGCGGACGACCCGCCGTTCGACGTGACGGTCGGCGTCGGGCGGACGAACTACCGCGGCCAGCAGGACGACCTGTGGGTCCCCGTCGACTACGACGACCTCTCGAACGCCGGCGGCATCAAGTCCAACCTGCGCCAGTACCAGATGGCCGAGTCCGGCGTCCCGGTCGCGTACGGGGCCCACGCGTACGTCTACAATGAGAACAGCGCCGCGTGGACGCCGGAGTCTTGGAGCGATCTTCAGTCCGACGCCGCCGAGAACGTCGCGCTCCCCAGCGACTTCTGGCTGAAGCTGTTCATGATGGCGGCGCTGCTCAGGGACGACGAGCCGATGGCCGACGAGGTGTACGACCCCCAGTACATGGACGCCCTCTTCGACACCGTCGAGGGCCTGCCGGTGTCGACGTTCTACCAGGGCACCCAACAGCTCTGGACGGCGCTCGGCGAGGGGCTCGCCGACGTGGGCCACTACTTCTTCGCGTACGGCCTGCGCAAGGCGCGGGACACGGACGAGTACCCGATCGGGGTCACCGTGCCCGACCCGACGACGGGGTACATCGACTACTACCAGATCGTCCGGGGCGCGTCCGACGAGGCGATGGCGACCGAGTTCATCGACTTCATGCTCGACCCCGAGGTCCAGAGCGCGTACGCCGCCGAGTTCAACCTCGGGTTCTCCCACGAGGAGACGACGCACCCCTCGACGACCGCCGACGCGCTCCCGATCGCGAACGACGACCTCGACCAGATCGCGTTCCAGAACTTCGCCGGCGTCGCCGAGTTCTCCGGCGACATGAGCGACCGCTTCCGCGCGTTCGTCCAGGACAACTGAGATGCTCGAACTGGACGGCCTCACCGTCGAGTACGGGGACTTGACGGCGGTCGACGACGTGTCGCTCGCGGTCGCGGAGGGCGAGCTCTGCTGTCTGCTCGGCCCGTCCGGGTCCGGCAAGTCGACGGTCCTCCGCGCGATCTCCGGCTTCGAGACGCCCGCGGCGGGCCGGGTGCGGATCGGCGGCGTCGACGTGACAGAGGCGCCGCCCAACGAGCGCGACTGCTCGCTGGTGTTCCAGGACTGGGCGCTGTTTCCGCGCCAGACGGTCGCGGAGAACGTCGCCTTCGGCCTGAAGATGGACGGCGTCGGGGCCGCCGAGCGCGAGGCGCGGGCCCGGGAGATGCTCGAACTCGTCGAGATGGAGGGGTACGGAGACGCGTACCCCGAGCAGCTCAGCGGGGGACAGAAACAGCGGGTGGCGCTGGCCCGGTCGCTCGTCGTCGACCCCGACCTCCTGTTGCTCGACGAGCCGCTGTCGAACCTCGACCGGCGGCTCCGCGAGACCATGCAGCTCGAGCTCAACGAGATCCACGACCGCGTCGGCACGACCATGCTCTACGTCACCCACGACCAGGACGAGGCGTTCACGCTCGGCGACCGGCTCGGGGTCATGGAGTCGGGGCGGCTCGTCCAGCACGACACCCCGGAAGCGGTGTACGACGACCCGGCGGACCGCTTCGTCGAGTCGTTCCTCGGGACGACGAACTTCGTCGCGTGCACCGCCGCGGAGCCGGGGCCGCGGCCCCGCCTGGAGACGCCGATGGGCGTCGGGTTCGAGGCCGCGGTCGAGGGCCCGTCGCTGGGGGCCGGCGACGCGGTCGTCGCCTCGCTGCGGCCGGAGCGGCTCTCGCTGTCCGTCGCTCCCGCCGAGCGGACGCCGGACGCGACCGTCAGCGACGGCGGCGAGTCAGCGGTCGCGGTGCCAGCGCGCGTCGAGGAGACGGTCTACCGGGGCGCGGACGTCCGGATCCGGCTGTCGGCCGGCGAGACGACGCTGTTCGTCGAGCCGTCGGTCGCGGAGGCGCCCGCCGTCGACGCGGGCGACGCGGTGGTCGTGCGCTTCCGGCCCGAGGACGCGCTCTACTTCGACGGGACGGGGGATAGATGTCGGTGAGCGACGCGCGGGCGGCGCTGCCGGCCGTCGAGCTGTCCGCGCGGTGGCGGACCCTGGCGCTCCTCGTCCCGCTCCTCCTGCTCGACGGGCTCGTCTTCCTCGTTCCGATGGGCTACCTGCTCCGGCTGAGCTTCGCCGAGCGCACGTCGGGCGGCGCCTTCGCGGAGGGATCGTGGTCGCTCGCGGGGTACGAGTACGTCGCCGAGACGCCGCTGGTCCACGAGATATTCGCCTTCACGCTCGGGTTCGCCGTCCTCGTGACCGCCCTCGCGGTCGCCGTCGGCGTGACCTACGCCTACGCCGTCTGGCGCGCCGCCGGGCCCTGGCGGACGCTCCTCCTCGCCGGCGCGGTCTGCTCCCTTTTCACCACCATCGTGGTGAAGCTGTTCGCGGTCGTGCTCGTCTTCTCGCCCCGGGGGGTCCTCAACGACGTCCTCACCGGCGTCGGCCCGCTCGCGGAGCCGCTCCTGCTCGTCGACAACCTCGCCGGCGCGGTCATCGCGCAGCTGTACATCGTCGTGCCGTACGCGATCCTCACCGTCTACGCCGTGCTGACGACGCTCGACGACAGCCTCGTCGAGGCCGCCCGCGACCTCGGCGCGGACCGGCCGGCCGTGTTCCGGGAGGTCGTGCTGCCGCACGCCCGGCCGGGGATCGCCGTGGCGGGCATCATCAGCTTCACCTGGTCCGTGGGCGCGTACCCCGCACCGTTGCTCGTCGGGTCCGGGAGCGAGCAGACGACGGCGATCCTCGTCTCGCAGCTCCTCCTGACCGAGTTCGACTGGCCGGCCGCCGCCGCGCTCGCGGTGATCACCGTGGCGGTGGTGCTGACGGCGCTGCTCGTCGGGCTGTGGCGCCTCGACGACGGGGGTGAGCTCCTTGGCTAGCGTCCGCGCGGTCCGGGGCTGGCTCGCCCGAGGCGCGGTCGCGGCCCTCTTCGGCCTGCTCGTGTCGCCGCTCGTCATCGTCGTCGCGACGGCGTTCGACGCGTCGAGCGCGGTCGTCTTCCCGCCGACGGAGCCGTCGCTGCGGTGGTTCGGCGAACTGCTCGCCTCGCCGACGTGGCTGCGCTCGCTCGCCAACAGCCTCGTCGTCGCGGCCGGGACGAGCGCCCTCTCGATGGGGGTCGGGACGACGGCCGCGCTCGGGCTCCGCGGGTACGACGGCCGGTTCCGCGGCGCGCTCGTCGGGCTCGCGCTGCTGCCGCTGCTCGTCCCGGGAGTCGTCATCGCCGTGACGCTGTTGACCTTTTTCAGCGCGTTCGGCCTCCAGCAGAGCTACCTCGCGCTCGTGTTGGCCCACTCGCTGTGGGCGACGCCGCTCACCTTCTCGGTGATGCAGTCCGCGTTCGCGCGCTTCGACTGGGCGCTCCACGAGGCGGCGCTGGACCTCGGCGCGTCGCGGCTCACGGCGTTCCGGACCGTCGTCGTCCCCGAGGTCCGCGCCGGGCTGGCCGTCGCCGCCCTCGTCGCGTTCATCGTCAGCCTGCAGGAGTTCGTGATGGCGCTTTTCCTCTCCGGCCCCGACACGCGGACCGTGCCGGTGCAGGCGTGGAACTCGCTCCGCCAGAGCCTCGACCCGCTCGTGAGCGTGGTCTCGACGATCCTGTTGGCCGCGGTGCTGCTGCTCGTCCTCCTCGCCGGCGGGCTCGCCGGGCTCGACCGGCTGGCGACCGATACTTGAGAGGCCGCCCGGTGCGGCTCGTCGACTCATGGGACCACATCGGCGACGACCGGGAAGTGGTCCGACGCGGGCGCGTCGGCGTCGTGCGGAACCACTCGGTAGCGTTCGACGGCGCAGCCGCGGACGAGGACGTGGTCGATCCGTCTCGCAGCCGGGTCGCCGCTGACGCCGTCGTCCGCGTCGAAGCCGACGTACGTGCGGTCGGGCCCGTCGCGCTCGTGCGCCGCGAGCCGGGCGTCCGTCAGGTCCGCCGTGAGGGCTTCGTACGGCGGGGATCCGGTCTGACAGTTGAGGTCGCCGGCGACGACGACGGGACCGTCGGGAACGCGGTCCCGGACCAGCCGGGCGCCCTCCAGCCGGGCTCGCTCGCCCGCGTGGTCGAGATGGACCGAGAACACCGCGACTGTCCGGCCGTCGGCGTCGGGGGGTGCCGGCGCCCGCCGGTCCCTGAGCGTCGCGTGCGTGACGGTCCGAGGGATGGCGGCGTCCCACGCCGTGACCTCGCGGTCCCCGCCCGGGGCGAGCCCGAACGCGCCGGCCGAGGCGACCGAGACGCGACGCCTCCGGACGGCGATCGGCGTGTGCTCGCCGTTGCGGTCCGGGAACGCGACCCAGTCGTAGCCGGGAAGACGGTCGCGGAGGTCCGGCAACTGGTCCATCCAGACTTCCTGTACCGCGAGCACGTCCGGATCGATGTCGCGCACCAGCGACGCGACGCCGTCGCGCCGTACGCTCCAGTCCAGCCGCCCCGCGTCGAGGCCCGCGTACCTGACGTTGTAGGACGCGACTCGGAGCGGGGTCCGGGTCACGAACCGCCCTCCGCCGGTCGAGACCCCGCGTCGGGATCGGCGGTCGCCGGTGCGGGACCGTCCCGGACCGCTCGCCGGCCCGCGTCGACGTCCACGCGCGACAGCAACGCGGCCCCGCCCAGGAAGAACACGAGCAGCGAAACGATGCTGTACCGGCTCGACCCGGTGAGTTGTCCGACGAACGCGAACAGTGCCGGTCCGACGACCCCCGCGAGCTTCGACGAGATCGAGAAGAAACTGAAGAACTCGGCCGACTTGTCCGGCGGCGACAGCACGGCGTAAAGCGACCGCGACAGCGCTTGCGTGCCGCCTTGAACCGTCGCGACCGCGACGGCGAGCGCCCAGAAATGCCACGTCTTTGTCATGAAAAACCCGCCGACAGAGATGCCGACGTACACGGCCAGTCCGAGGTAGATCGCCCGCTTCGTCGTGAGTGCGATCCCGCCCGCCGCGAGGCCGATCCGCCGTCCGGGAAGCGAGCCGAACAGGAACGCGAACGGAACGCCGAGGAACTGAACCAACACCAGCGCGCCCACGATTCCGGTTCGTCCGATCCCGATCTCGGAGCCGTAGATGCTCGCCATCCGGATGATCGTTCCGATGCCGTCGGCGTACAGCAGGAACGCTCCGAGGAACAGGAGGAGGTCGGGGTACTCTCGCATGTCGGCGGCCGTGGTCCGGAGCCGACGGACGGCCGTGACCACTGGCGACGAGCGCTCCGACTCAGGGGCGGTCGCGCCGTCCGTCGTGTCCGCCGGGGGTTCGTCGACGTAGGCGAAGAGCGGCAGGGAGAACACCGCCCACCAGACGGCGACCGAGAGGAGCGCCGCGCGGGTGGCGACGTCCGCGTCCGCGAACCCGAACGTCGCCGGCGAGAGGATCCACGCGAGGTTGCCCACGAGGAGGATGCCCCCGCCGAGGTACCCGACCGCGAAGCCGGCCGTCGACAGCTTGTCCGCGTCCGACGCGACGTGCGAGAGCAGCGAGTCGTAGAAGACGTTCGCGCCGACGAATCCCATGTTCGCGAGGACGAACAGCGCGGAGGCGTACAGCACCGCGCCTTCACCGGCGAGGAACAGTCCCGCGGTCGAGACGACGCCGAGGGCGACGAACCCGGCGAGGAACCGCTTCTTCGCGCGGTACCGGTCAGCGAGCGTTCCGAGTACCGGTGAGGCCAGCGCCACGAGCGCTAGCCCGACCGCGGTCGTGTAGCCGAAGTACACTGACGCGAGGTTCCCGGACAGCCCGGCACCGATCACCGACTCGTAGTAAACCGGAAACACCGCCGCGACGACAGTCGTCGCGAACGCCGAGTTCGCCCAGTCGTACAGCGCCCACGCGCCGCTGGCCCGCGAGTCGACCCCGAGCCGCGCACCCAGCGCCCCGATCCGCGTCACCGCGAGCGACCCCCGTCTGTTGGCATGGTCGGAGGCTCGGCGGCCCCCGGCAAAAACCCGACTACTGAGGGGTATAAACGGCTATTGAGCGACCGCCCGGCCGAGCGCGTCGACGATGCGTCTCTTTCCCGAGGGCCGCGCGCACCGACTCCGCCGCCTCGCGCCGACCGGCGGCCGCCTCCGCGGTCGTCCCCGCGCCCGATACCCCCGGCGCGTTGCCCGGTACGCGCGACCGTGCGGCACGGAATCCCGATTCCCTCGCGCCCGCGTCACGGTCGCTCGCCGTCGTCCGGTCGCGACCGCTCCGCCTTCAGCTGGTCCACCTCCCGTTCCACGTCGAGCGCCGCCAGCTCGACGGTCACCCCCTCGCCCCGCTCCGAGCCCGACGCGCCCGCCGTCGCGGGCGCGTCCCCCGAGCCCGACCCCAGCAGCCGCTCGACGCGACGGACCGTTACGTACGCGGTACACGCGACGCCGAGGGCGACCGCGCCGTACGCGGCCAGTATCGCCGCGGGGCTGAACTGCGCTTCGAGCACCGCGCCCGCGAGCCACAGGAAGACGCCGACGCCGGCCAGGAAGCCGACCGCGAGCGGCAGGGATCTGCTCATAGCTGCCCCTCGCGCCGCGAGCCCAAAGCCTTTCGCGTGCCGAGAACCGCTCACTGAGCGCCGTCCACCGAGCGCCCGATCCGAGCGACGTCCGGTCCGAGGCGACTACCGTTCGAGACGCCCCCGACCTCAGGCGACACCGGCCTCAAGCGACCGCGACCCCCCCAGTATTTCAGTCGCGGAGCGGTACCGGGCGGCATGACAAGGCTTCGCTCCGCGCTCGCGCCGGACCGCGCCGACGCGGTCGCAGCGTGGGCCGTCACCGCCGGTCTCGTCGCCGCAGTCGGTCGATTCCTGCTCGTCGGCGAGCCCGACTGGGCCGCGTTCACCGCGCTGCTCGCGCTCGTCGCCGTCGTCGTCCCGGTCGCGACGCGTGACCCGGCGGTCACCGTCCCGGCGGAGCTGCTCGCGGCCGCCGCCGTCCCCGTGGCCGTCCGCGCGGCGGGGGCGCTCCCGGGCGCGACGCCGTTCGTCGCGGCCGCGGCGCTCGGGCTCCTCGTCGCCGTCGTCCTCGACGCGTTCACCTCGCTGTCGATGACCCCGCGGTTCGCCGCGGTCTTCGTCGTCGTCGCGACGATGGCCGCCGCCGGCGCGTGGGCGGTCGGGTCGTGGGTCCTGGACGCGGTCGCGGGGACGAGCTTCGTCGGGACCGCGGACGACCTGATGTGGGACCTGATCGTCGCGACCGCCGTCGGCGTCGGGGCGGGCGTCCTGTTCGACGTGTACTGTCACGTCTCCGGCCGGATCGAGCGGCTCCGACCGGACGCCGACGCCGCCGACGCCGACCGCGCCGTCGGTGGCGACGCCGGGAGCGGCGCGCGTCTCGTCGGGGCACTGCAGGCGGTCCTCCTCGGGATCGCGGCGATCGCGGTCGCCCGCGGCGACGCGACGCTGCTCGTGAACAGCGCCGTCCCGCTGGGTATCACGCTCGTGCCCGCGCTGCTCCGGCGGCAGTACGGCTACGCGATGGACGCGCGCCTCGTCGCGTGGATCGCCGGGGCGTCGACGCTCCACGCCGTCGGCGCGCTGGCGCTGTACGGGGCCTTCGGCTGGTACGACAGCCTCGCGCACACGTTCTCGGCGGGGCTCGTCGCGGGCGCCGGCTACGCCCTCGCTCGGAGCGTCGAGCGGCACTCCGACGCCGTCGCGTTCACGCGCGAGTTCCGAGCCACCTTCGTCGTCCTGTTCGTCCTCGCGGTCGGCGTCGCGTGGGAGGTCCTGGAGTTCGCGAGCGGCGGCCTCGCGGCGGTCACCGGCGGCGAGGCGGTGTTGGCCCAGTACGGGACGACCGACATCGTGAACGACCTCGCGTTCAACACGGTCGGCGCGGTGCTCGTCGCCGCCTTCGCGAGCGCGCACTTCGAGGGGCTCGCGGCCCGGCTCGCCGGCCGCGTCGGCGCCCTCGTCGGCGGCGGCGACTGACGCGGGCACGGACGGGCTGACCGGGGGCGACGTGGCGACCGCGGGAGGAGACGCGACGGTGCGAGGACCCGGGTCCGCGCCTACCCGTCGAACTCCGGCAGCCGCCCGCCGTCGACGGCCACGTTCTCGCCGCTGACGTACGACGCGGCGTCGCTGAGGAAGAACCGGAGCGGCGCCGCCACGTCCGCGAAGTCGGCCGGGCGGCCGCGGGGGAAGTCCTCGACGCCGGCCTCGGTGTTCGAGACGGCGAACGGCGAGACGGCGTTGACCGTGATCCCGTCGTCGCTCGTGTCCGCCGCCAGCATCCGGGTGAACATCAGGACGCCCGTCTTCGCGACGAAGTAGGGGAAGTTGACCGGGTGGGCGTGCATCCGGTCGCTGTCGGCGAACCCGATGTTCACGATCCGTCCCCACCCCTGCTCCCGCATGGCGGGCAGGGCGCGGCGCGAGCAGAGCACGGTGCCGTAGAACGTCGTCTCGACCACGTTCCGCCACGACTCCCAGTCGATCTCGCTCCAGTGGCGCGCGTCGAAGTCGCCGACGTTGTTCACGAGCACGTCGACCGCGCCGAGCTCGGCCTCGACCGCGTCGAAGAGCGCGTCGACGGCGTCGGGGTCGGTGATATCGCCCTGCGCGGTGATCGCGGTCCCGCCGCGGTCGCGGACCTCCTCGGCGGTGGCGGTCGCCGCCGCCTCGCTCTCGTTGTAGTGCACGACGACGTCGGCGCCGCAGTCGGCGATCGACAGCAGTAGTTCGCGGCCGACGCGCTTCGCGCTGCCGGTCACGAGGGCGGTCCGTCCGCTCAGGTCGGGGCGTGGCTCCATACCGGATCCGTGGGCCGGCCCGCCCCTAAGCGTTCCTCACGGTGGGGGTGCGGACGCTCGCCACCCCGTTGAAAACGCCGTCGGCGCGGGGGACGCTCTCCGGCGCCCGCGCTCACTCGTCGCCGCCGTCGCTGAGGATCTCCACGTCCGTCGCCTCCTCCGGCTCGGACAGCGACGGTTCCTCCGCCGGCTCGTCGGTCGATTCGTCGGTCTCCTCTCGCGACCACTCTCGCGAACGATGTCCGTGGCACATGTTACGTAATACCGTATCAGCTGCTGACGGGTAAATCCTCGGCCGAATACGGCTCCGATTCGGGCGCGATGGCCCCGGAGAGCGCCGGACGCTCGGTCTCCCCGGCCGACGGTCGGGCCGCTTCCGTCGGGGTCGGGCGCGCGTCGGACCGTCCCGTCGCGGTCACTCAGAACACGACGATCAGAACGTACCCCACGACGACCGTGAGGGCGGTCCACAACGGGAACCCCTTCGCCTGTCGTCGCTGCTCCGGGCCGAGGTCGCCGATGGACGCGGGATCGGTATCCGCCCGGAGCCACGTCACTCCCCGCCACGCTCGGTCGCCCTCGCGCCGGCGGGCCGTCGAATCCGCCCGCGGTCGACCGCTCTGGGACGGTCGTGCGCGTTCGTGGATTTATCACGGCTAAGAACTGGCGGGAATGATTGATATCGCCGCTTCACCGAGAGATATCAATGAGTACTGCGAGCGACGAGCGCCCGGAGCCGATTCGCGTCCTGTACGTGAACGGCGACGCCGACTTCGCCGCGCTCACGCGGGCGAAGCTCCGACGGCTCGGGTCGGGTCTCGAGGTCGCGACAGTCGATAGCGCGGAGGCCGCGCTCGAACGCGTCGCGGCGTCGTCGGTCGACTGCCTCGTCACCTCGTACTCGCTTCCGGACGGAACCGGGATCGACCTCTTAGAGCGTATCGCGGACGAAGGGGCGGCCCTGCCGACGATCCTCTTCACCGGCCGCGGGAGCGAGCGGATCGCGAGCGAGGCGACGCGGGCGGGCGTGTCGGACTACGTCCCGATCCACGGGACCCACGACGGCTTCGATCTCCTCGCGCGCCGGGTCCGGACGCTGGTCGACGCCGCGCGCACCGAGGCGGCCGCCGAGCGGCTCTCCGACCGCTTTCAGCGGACGCTCGAACGCGCTACGGACGCGATCTACGCGGTCGACGAGGAGTGGCGCGTGGAGTATATGAACGAGAAGATGGCCGACCGGGTCGGTCGGAACGCCGAGGCGGTCGTCGGGAACACCATCTGGGAGGAGTTCCCGTCCATCGTCGGCACGGAGCTCGAAGAGCGGTACCGAACCGCGATGGAGACCGGCGACCCGGCGGTCTTCGAACAGTGGCTCGGCGAGCCGTTCGAGTACTGGGTCGAGGTGCGCGCCTTTCCCGACGCGGACGGGATGACGGTGTTCTCCCGAGAGATCACCGACGAGTGGGAGCGCGAGGTGGAACTGGAGCGCAACGAGGCGGTCTTGGAGAACGTCCACGACGTGGTGACGGTCATCGACGAGGACTGGGAGATCCGCTTCGCCAACGCCGCCGCGAACCGAGTGCTGGGCGACCGGCGATCGGCGGACATCACGGGAGAGCGGTTGAACGCGCTCGTCGGGGACCGCGTCAGCGAGGCCGACGCCCGAGCGTTCTCGCGCGCGGTGGAGTCGACGCTCGACGAGATGACGAGCGACGGCGGCGTTAGCGGCTTCTACGACGCCGACCTCCAACTCGACGCCGCGGTCGGGGGGGCGGAGCGCACGTTCGACGTGCGGCTCACGCCGTTCCGACGACACCGGCGGACGCAGGTGCTCGTCGTCGCACGGGACGTGACGGACCAGAGCGAGACCAAGCGCCAGCTGCGCCGCGAACGGGACGCCTTGCGGCGGATTCAGCGCGTTATGGCCGAGAGCGACCCCTCGTCAGCGGCCCGCATCGAATCGCTGCTCAAGGTGGGGTGTGACGCGCTCGGCCTCGATATCGGTATCGCCTCGCGGATCCGCGACGAGGACTACGCGGTCGAGGCCGTTCACGCTCCGGACGCCGACATCGCCGTCGGCGACCGGTTCGACGTCAACGCGACGTACTGCGAGGAGGTGATCGCGGCGGACGGGGTCCGAGCGTTCGCGGACGCGCACGACCGCGGGAAGGGGTCGCATCCCGCGTACCGAGCGCTCGGGCTGGAGTCGTACATCGGCGCGCCGCTCGACGTCGACGACAGTCGGTTCGGTACGCTCAGCTTCTCCAGCCCCGCGACGCGGGCCGCGCCGTTCGGGGCGCTCGAACGGACGTTCGTCGAGCTGCTGGCGCAGCTCGTCGGCGCCGAGCTCTCCCGGGCGCGCGAGCGCGCCCAGTTACAGCGACACGAGTTCCTGTTCGACCGGGTCCAGGATATCGCGGCGATCGGCGTCTGGGAGTACTACCCGTCGAGCGACGAGCTCACGTGGTCCGACGGGGTCCGGCGGATCCACGGCGTCGACGACGAATACGAGCCGTCCCTCGACGACGGCATCGAGTTCTACCACCCGGACGACCGGGCGACGATCACCGAGGCGGTCGACGCCGCCGTCGAGGGCGGCGGCTCCTACGACCTCGACCTCCGGATCGTGCGGAGGGACGGCGCCGTCCGCGACGTCCGGGCGTGGGGCGAGTACGTCGCGGACGCTCGCTACGGCGAGGCCGCCCTCCGAGGCGTGTTTCAGGACGTCACCGAGCGGAAAGAAGCGCAGCGCGACCACCGGAGGCTCGCGGAGGAGTACGAGGCGCTGCTCGCGACGTCCGGCGACGCGATATTCCTGCTTGACGTGGACACGGCGGGCGAGGAGCCGTCGTTCGAATTCGCTCGGCTCAGTCCGGGGTACGAGGACCAGACCGGGCTCTCGACCGCGGACGTGCGAGGGAAGACGCCGCGGGCGGTGTTCGGCGACGAGCGGGGGGCCGAACTCGAGGCCAACTACGCCCGCTGCGTCGAGGCGGGCGGCCCGATATCGTACCGCGAAGAGCTCGACTTAGACGCCGACGCCCGGTTCTGGGAGACGAGCCTCGCACCCGTGACCGTCGACCGCGAGACGCTGCGGATCGTCGGTATCGCGCGGAACGTGACCGACCAGGTCGGGCGGGAACGCGATCTTCAGGCCTCGAACCGCCGGCTGGAGTCGCTGTTCGAAGCGACGCCGCTCTCCGTGGTGGAGGTGGACGCCGACGGAACGATCGTCCGCTGGAACGAAGAGGCCGAGACCATGTTCGGCTGGTCATGCGACGAGGTCGTCGGCGAGCGGCTCTCGGACGTCACGGCTGGCGAGCGGAACGCGCTCAGGGACCACTGCCAGCGCGCCCTGCGCGGCGAGCGGGTTCGAGCGGCGGAGATCCGACACGAGACGAAGGCCGGAGCGGAGTTGGACCTGCTCCTGTCGGTCGCGCCGATTCCGAGCTCGGACGGCGAGGTCGCGAGCACGCTCGCCGTCGTCGAGGACATCACCGAACAGAAGCGGTCGGAGGCGCGACTCAGAGCGCTCCAGGACACGGCCCAGCGGCTCAGCGCCGCCGAGTCGACCGAGGCGATCGCGGCCGTCGCCGTCGACGCCGCGGCCGAGGTCCTCGACCTCGAGATCACCGCGCTCTGGGAGTTCGACGCGGCGGCGGACGCGCTCGTCCCGGTCACGGAGACGGACCCGGCGGCCGACCTGCTCGGGGAGCCGCCGCGATTCGCGAGCGGCGAGGGGCTCGCGTGGGAGGCGTTCGAGTCCGGCACCGCCCGGGTGTACGACGACGTCCGGAACGCGGACGGGCGGTACAACCCCGACACCGCGATCGAGAGCGAGATCCTCGTGCCGCTGGGGGAGCACGGACTCATGATCACCGGCTCCACCGCCCCGCGAGAGTTCTCCGAGACCGACGCGGACCTGTTCCGGATCCTCGGCGCGACCGTCGAGGCGGCCCTCGCCCGCGCGAGCCGTGAAGCGGAACTACACCGGCAGAACGAGCGCCTCGACGAGTTCGCGAGCGTCGTCGCGCACGACCTCAGAAACCCGCTCGCGGTCGCACAGGGATTCCTCGATCTCGCCGAGGAGACGGGCGACCCGGACCACTTCGAGCGCGTCGGGTCCGCCCTCGATCGGACCGAGCGCCTCGTGGACGACCTGCTCGCTCTGTCGCGCGGCGAGACCGCGGTCGAGGACGCAGAGGCGGTCGACCTCCAGGCCGTGACGACGGAGGCGTGGGGGTACGTCGACACGGCGGCGGCGTCGCTCGCGGTCGCCGACGGGCTCCCGACGGTCACCGGCGACCCGGGCCGGTTGACCCAACTCTTCGAGAACCTCTTCCGGAACGCCGTCGAGCACGGCGGTCGGGACGTCTCGGTCACCGTGGGCGGCGCGGACGACGACGGGTTCTACGTCGCGGACGACGGGCCGGGGATCCCGCGAGCGCGACGCGACGAGGTGCTTCGCCACGGCGTCACGTCGAGCGCGGAGGGGACGGGGTTCGGCCTCTCGATCGTGGCCGACATAGCGAGGACGCACGGGTACGTCGTCTCGGTGGAGGAGAGCGCCGACGGCGGTGCGCGGTTCGAGTTCGCTCGGAGCGACTGACCCGAGTGGCGGTCCGGTCGGGCGCCGCGCGCCCGGTCACCGGACCCGCGCGGTGAGGTCGGTGAGAAGCGCCGCGCGCGCCGAGCGCCGCGTCACTCCAGCGCGACCCGGTCGGTGAGCCAGTGGCCGTCGAGGTCGCCGTCGCGAGCGCTCGACAGGCCGAACGCGTACGTGACGGTGCGGCCGTCCGGGCCGGTCAGCGTGACGCGCTGTTCCGCCCGGCTCCCGCGGCGCTCCAGCGCCCCCGTCGTGGCCTCGACGTGGTCGATCATCGGGGCGTACCGCGGGCCGCGGACCATCCGGACGAAGCGGTCGAACGGCCCGGTCGCCCGCCTGTTCGCCGGCGACGCGAAGTTGTACGCGACGGCGATCCCGGCGTCCTCGAACGGGTCGTCGTTCGAGGCGAGCGCCCCGAGTTGGATCGAGACCACCTCCTCCGGGGAGTGAGACGGGTCGGGGGTCGGGACCCCGTCGATCGGGTGCCGGTCGCACATCGGAATACCGCGTCTTAGCGCGCGAACGGCTTGAATTCTCGGCTTCGTCGCCGACGCGTCAGGCCGACAACGACGTGAGAATCCCGTTAAGCGTCTCGAGCTCCGAGGGGTCTCTGGCCACCTCGGCCGCGGTCTCGGCGATCGCGGTCCGGTCGACGAACTCCAGTCCGTCGCCGTACACCGCGAGCACGGGCTCGTCTCTGAACTCGCCGATCGGTCGCGCGCGGACGCTCTCGACGGGGACGTAGGGGCCGTCGGGGAGCGTCGCCGCGTCGGCGTGCGTCGTCGGGAGGTCGGCGCGGTGGACGCCGACCAACACGTGCCCCGGGAGGAACGCGAGCGCCGTCCGGTACCCGAAGGGCGGCTGCGAGAGCATCCCGACGAGGAGGTACGTCAGGTCCTCGCAGTCCCCGCCGGCGTCGACGAGCGTCTCCGGAACCGCGCGGACGTAGTCCGGGACCCCCTTCGACGCCGTGTCCGTCACGTAGGGGAGGGAACGGACGAACGAGACCGCGCGCTCGAACCGCGCCGTGTCCGGGAACGCCACCCCGTTGCGATTTTCGAGGGCGTTCGCGGCGTCGATCCGCTCCACGAGCCGGCGGGCGTGGGGATCGGTCCGGGCCGACTAGAGCGCCGAGAGGTACCCGCGCGGGCGGCGGGCGGCGGCCGCGTACGCCGGTCGCGGAACGGAGAGGTCGACGCTCCACCGTCGTCCCCGGCCGTCGGTCCAGTCGTACGTCAACGCGTACCGCCCGCCGACGCGGTTTCTCGCGACGCCGTCGGCCGCGTCGAGCGACCTGGGGGTCGCGGCGCGGCCCGGCGACGGCGTGACGGCCGACGAGTACAGGCGGGAGAGCCCCCCGAGAGCGGAGGCGACCAGCCCGAGCGCGCACTGCGCGACGCCACGCCGGAGCAGTTCGCGCCGTTTCACGGGTGCCTCGCGGCAACCGTCGCTCGGTCGGCGGGCGGTGCGAACGGCGTCTCCGCCACGCTTTCTGGTCGCTGTGACCATCCTCCCAGTCGCCCGCGCTCGGGGAGTCGAACGCGTCGTGGGCAGCACACGCGCGCGGGACGACGAGTCACCGGAACCACCTGGCCTCGATCACGCAGTCGGCGTTCACCGTCAGCCAGGTGGCCATCTTCTCGTCTCCGGAGGCGCCGACGGGGTACACGGTGACCCGATCCGGGCCGGCGGGCCGCGTGTCGGCCCGCGAGGTCAACTCGGTCTGGACTGGGCCCGGTTCGCGCTCCGCTGCGGTCTCGTGCGGCGTCTGGTCGCTGTCGGAGGACACGGGTGGATCGACCGGGACCACTCGGAGCCGCCGCTTGAACTCTTATAATAGGCGACCCGACGCGGCGGGAGTCGACCGGAGCGGTATATAGCGGTGCGAGGCCTCCGGACCCCGCCGCGCGTCCGGCTCCATGGGGCCGGTCCACTCCGGCGCGTCTTCGGCGCTCCGCCGGGCGAGGCCGGCTGGGGACCCCTCCACCGCGCTCGGTTGCGCTCGGGAGCGCTCTAAACCGCTCGAGCGGGAAACGGTACCATAATATATAATATTTGATAAGAATCAATAGCCGGCGGTCGTCAGCGGGGGTATGGGACGTGATCGCTCCCCGAACGTGTTGCTCGTCGTGTTGGACTCGGTCCGCGCGAAGAACTGTTCGCTGTACGGCGCGGCCCGGACCACGACGCCGTTCCTGGAGTCGCTCGCCGAGGAGGCCGTCACGTACGCGCAGGCGAGAGCGCCGTCGAACTGGTCGCTGCCCAGCCACGTGAGCGTCTTCACCGGGCTGGAGGCACACGAGCACCGGCTCACCGTCCACGACCGACTTCGCCCGGGGAACACGGTCTTCGAGTCGCTCGCCGAGGACGGGTACGAGACCGGCCTGTTCACCGAGAACGGATTCCTGAACGGTCACGATTCGGGGATCGAGGAGTGCTTCGGGACGGTGGGAGGAGTCCCGGAGGAGTACGACGACGCGTACGACACCGCCTCGCTCAATCCCGGCCCGGACGGGTTCTACTACGCTGACCGACTGCTCGACTGGACGGCCGAGCGCGACGGAGCGTGGGCCGCGTGTCTGAACCTGATGGACGCTCACCGACCGTTCGAGCCGCGCGCGGCGTACGACGAGTGGGGCGACGAGCGCGCCCGCGACCTACAGGCGGACCTCGACGTCCGCTGGGAGTGGGAGTTCTACGGCTCGACGCACCCGTACTGGCGGCTCGGCGGTCTGGAGTCGCTCTACGACGGCGGGATCCGGCAGGCCGACGCCGTCGCCGAGCGGGTGGTCGAGACCCTGCGACGTCGGGGCGAACTCGACGACACGCTCGTGGTCGTCTGCGGCGACCACGGAGACGGCTTCGGCGAGCCCGGTCACCTCTCGAACGAACCCCACGCCGTCTCGCACATCATCCCGATGCACGAGGAGCTGCTCCACGTCCCGCTTCTCGTCCGTCCCCCGGGCGGCGCCGACGGCGAGGTGTGTCACCGCCCCGCCGCGCTGACCCGGTTCCCGTCCGTGGTGGCGGCCCACGTCGCGGGCGAGCCGCCGGAGGCCGGCTTCGCCGCCGAGCGCGTTCTGTCGCTGAAGCAGCCGGTCACCGCGGACCTGCGCGACCGGTTCGAGGACGCCTGCGAGGACGTGACCCCGTTCACGGCCGCGAGTCACGCCGTGTACACGAACGAGACGGGCAGGGGAGTCCGCAAGCGGTACCACTGGGGCGACGAGGGGCTGGAGGCGTCCGTCTCCGGCCCCGGCGACTTCGCGCCGCGTCGGGAGATCGATCCGGCCACGGTCACGGACGCGTTCGAGGACTCGGAGGCCGACGTTCGGGAGCCGATGGGCGGTCGGCAGGCGACGGAACAGGCGAAAGAACAGCTCGCTGCGCTCGGGTACTACTGACGCGGCGCGGTCGCCGTCGCCCGGCGGCCGGTCGCGGGGGGGTCCGTCGCGACGGACGAAGCCGGCGGCCCGAGCGTCCTCGCCGGCGGACGGTCTGCCCCGGGCGAAGAGCGAAAGCACCACGGGCTCGGCCCCGTGGCCGGATTTTCGAGCCCAGAACGGGGCGTCCGGAACGTCGGTCGCTGGCCACCAATTCGATATAGCGACATGAGATATACGAGTCGCGCTGACGACGAAAATACGTCGTCCTTCGAGCGACGGAAGTTGACTGATTCGGCGGAACTCCGGAATTATTACCCCCGCCGCCCGCGCAGCGATGCTCATGGTTGAGTCCGACTGGGGCGACTGGCTGCCGCGCGCGGTGGCCGACGCCGACCCCGACACCGCTGCGCTGTGGTACCTGGGTTGTAACGGCTTCGCGATCAAGGGGAGCGAGGGGACGGTCCTCTGGATCGACCCCTACGTCGGCACGGGCGACCCGCCGCGGACGGTCCGAATGGTTCCGGTCCCGTTCGACCCCGCCGACGTTGAGGTCGCGGACGCGGTGCTGGCGACTCACGAGCACACGGACCACGTCCACGGCCCCTCGCAGGCGCCGATCCTAGAGAACACCGACGCGGACCTCGTCGCGCCCGACGACTCGCTCGCGGTCGCGCGCGAGGAGGAGCGGTGGACCGAGGAATACGACGTGAGCGAGGCGGCCTTCACCGAGGTCACTGAGGGCGACGAGCTACGCGTCGGCGAGTTCACCGTTCACGTCGTCGAGACGCACGACGCAGACGCCACGCACCCGGTCGGCTACGTGATCGAACACGACGCCGGGACGGTGTTCCACGCCGGCGACAGCAAGCCCTCGCCCTCGTTCGCCAGGCTCTCGGAGCGGTTCGACATCGACCTCGGAATCCTCGCGTTCGGTTCCGAGGGCACGATACCCGACAAGGAGACGGGCGAGCCGGTTCAGACGAAGTGGTACAGCGACGAGAACGAGGTCGCGACGGCGGCGAACGACCTCGGCTTGGACCGCCTGGTGCCGACCCACTGGGACATGTGGAAGGGACTGACGGCCGACCCGACCGCGCTTCACGACCACGTGCGGAGCTACGAGTCGCCGAACCGGCTGGAGATAGTCGAGATCGGCGACCGGATCGACCTGTAAACGGGAGTCGAGCGGCCGATTTGTCGACGTTTCGGTTATCAACCACGAAACGCGGCCCGTGGAATTTAAGCCCTTGCTCCGGGACGTGCGGGTATGAGCGAACGGACGGCGGAGGCGGCCACGACCGTCGACGAGGACGGCATCCGCGTCGAGAAATCCTTCACTGACGACGCGTTCCCCGTGCCCGCGGTGATGTACACCCTCTCTTCGCACCGCGAGGACCCCGTACGGGTGCGTATCGTCGACCGGATCCCGGAGTCGTTTCCGATGGACCGAGTGGGGTTCCACCCGGAGTACGAGAGCGAGAACTGGACGGCGTACAAGGACCACCGCGTGGAGTTCGAACGGGTGATAGACCCGGACGAGACCGTCGAGACGGTGTTCGGGATCCGCGACGAGGACCCCGACCTCGACGGCTTCCTCGGCACGCCGGTGATCGAACACGTCCCCGTCGGCGAGGAGATAGAGGACGTCCTCGGCGCCGGCGACACGGACGCGGTCCGCGAGGTGCTCTCCGGCGACCGCGCGACGCTCCCGGGCATGGCGGAGGACGACGAGCTGCTCCCGGACGACCGGGCCCAGGAGCGTGCCGAGGAGCCCGACTCCGAGGCCGTTTCCGATGCCGAGGAGTCCGACGCGGAGTCGACCGAGCCACCGGAGACAGACGCCGAACCGGAGTCCGCTACCCCCGAACCCCGACCCGTCGAGGCGGAGACGGCCGCCGTGACGGCACACGAGGGAGAGCCCGTCGGCGCAGCGGTGGCAGAGAGCGAGTCTTCCCCGGACGAGGAAGCAGAGACGGCGACCGACGATATGCCCGAGGAAGCGCCCGAGGCGGACGACACGGACGCTGAGGAGCCTCACGAGGACGAGGCGGACGAGGAGAGAGCGGTCGAGGACGACGGCCAGGCGGCGAGGCTACCGGGCGAGGGCGGCCTCGCGGCGGCCCTCGCGGCCGAGATCCGTACCGGCGCGGCCGACGAGGAGGACATCGCGACCATCGAGGAGGCGTTCGAGGCCGACGTGCCGCGCAGCGTCGACGTGCGGATCGCCCGCCTCCAGTCGAGCGTGGCCGACATCGAGGCGTACGCCGACGCGCTCGCGGAGTTCATCGACGGCGAGGGCACGGCGCGGGAGATCCTCGACGGGATCGACGAGCGCGTCGACGCCGTTGAGGCGGAGGTCGACGCCCTCGACGACCGCCTGGACGAGGCTGACGACGAGCGCGAAACGCTCGCCTCGGACGTCTCGCGCGTCGACTCCGAAGTCGACGCCGCCACGGACGCGGTCGACGAGGTGGAGGACCGCGTGGACGCGGTGGCGGACGACGTCGAGACGGTCGAGAGCGACGTTCGGGCGGTTGAGGACGACGTCGCAGCCGTCGACGACAGCGTCGAATCGGTCCGGGACGCCGTCTCGACCGTCGAGACCGACATCGAAGACCTCGCCGCCGACGTGGACCGGGTCGAGGGAGAGGCCGACGCCGTCGCGGAGTCGGTCGACGACCTGGGAGACGACGTGGAAACCCTCTACGAGGAGGTCGACAGGGCGGCCGAGCGCGCCGAGAACGCCGAGGAGACGGCCGAGAGCGCGGAGGACCTCGCCGCCGACGCGACGGAGCGCGTGGACGAGGTCGAGTCCGGGCTCGACCGCTTCGACGAGGAGTTCGACGACCTGTGGGACGACCTCGCGGAGGTGGACTCGCGGCTCACCGACATCGAGGACCGCATCGGCGAGGACCTCGACGACGTGGCGGCCGAGATCGAGGAGATCAACGACCACCTCGACGAGCTCGACGAGTTCCGGACCAGGCTCAACGAGGCCTTCGGCCCGTAAGTCGGCCGCTCTCGACGCTGCGCAGCCGTTTCGGAGGGGAGCAGTCGCGAGCCGCCGTTCCGGTTCAAAAACGCAACCCGTTTCACCCGCCCGTCCGCAGATCGCTCAATGACAGATCCGGTTCCGGTCGCGGTCCCGCGGAAGGGACGCCCGCTCGAAGCGGTGTTAGAGCGGATCGCGGCCGTCGCGGACGGCGACCGCCTCGACCGGCTGGCGGACGGCGTGAGCAACACGCTCCGGTACGAGAAGGCGGTCACGAAGGGCTCCGTCGACGCCGACGCGGGCCCGTACGAGCGGCTCGCCGAGTACTCGGACCCGGCGACCGCCGCCGAGCCCGAGTTCACGCTGCTTCGCGACGACCGAAACGGGAAGCCGCGTCGGATCGTGTTCGACGCCGCGACGGTCGATCTGGGCGACGTGACAGTCAAACTCGTCGGCCGCGAGGAGCCGTTCCGCGCGCTCCGGACCCACGAGTTCGCGCTCGGATTCGACTCCGCGGACCTCGTCTTGGAGGAGGTGGTCGGCATCCGGGAGGGCGGCCTCGGCGACATCGCGGACATCAACGACCGCATCGACCCGGTCGACACCGACGTGCGCGTCGTGTCCGGCCTCGGTGACACCGTGTATCACACGCTGATGGGACGCGAGGACCGACGCGCGCCGAACACGACCTTCGATCGCGGGTACCTCGCCGACTACGAGGGGCCGCTGTGTATCTCGCCGCGGTACGAGCGCCTGGTCACCGCGGTGCTGGGCACCGACGCGCTCGACGGCGTGGAGTTCGTCTATCCCGACGCCGACGAGGAGGAGGAGGCGGCCATCGCTCGGGTCGGCCTCGGCGTCTACCTCACCGTCACCGGCTCGACGGCCCGGGAACACGGCCTCGCCGTCGGCGAGCACCTCTTCCCGAGCGAGACGGTCCTGATGCGTAACGCCGCCGAGACGGACGAATCGGTCTCTCGCGTGCTCGGGGCGTTCGAACGCGAACCGACCGACTCGGAGATACGCGTCTGAGTCCGGGTATCGTATAGCGGCATGAGATATACTCGTCGCGTCTGAACTGGATCCGACCTCGTCGCGCTGGCCTCGGTCCGTGTTTTCGTACCGGCAGTGACAGGAACTCCAGTCGATACGTCTCGGCGGTAACCTCTGTCGACGAAGGTCGTCCAGTTCGTGCCGTGTTCTCGAACAGTCCGACGGAATCGGTTAGCCGACTCCCTGGGAGGACGTGTCTCGGTGACCCTCGCATGGAAGCGATCGGGCCTACTGTATATCTGGAAGTGTAGTACTACAAATCCCAGATAGCAGTACTACAAGGTAAGATATACATCTAATACCGACGAAAACAGAGTGCCACACACCGAGATAAATTCACTTATCCGCAAATCTGGGATAGATTGAAGTTGGGAGCGCGAGAACGCTCGCTCTAAGGATGGCAGGGGATCGACAGTCGGTGAAGACGTACGTGCCGACGGATCAAAAAGAGATCTGGCGCAATCACGCCGACGAACTGGACATGTCGCTGAGCGAGTTCGTCAGGACGATGGTACAGGCCGGCCGCAAAGGGTTCGCGCCGAGCGAGTCGGCGACCGACGAGGGACCCGCTTCCGAGGGCTCCAACCCCGGGGGTCACGACCTCGAAAGGCGTGTCCGCGCGGCTCTCGAATCCGGCCCTCGATCGTGGGACGAACTGGTCCAAGCCGTGGTCGGTGACGTGGAGGACGAACTGGAGGAGACGCTCGACGAGCTCCAGGATCGCAACCGCGTTCGATACAGCGGGCGAGACGGGGGGTACGTGTTGACCGATGAGTAGCACGCGCGCGGCCCCCGATCCCGACGACCCGGTCGGATACTTCCTCGAGGACCTCACCTACCACGGAAAGACGGACCGGACCAGGGCGGCGTACGAGCGCGTCCTCCGGCGGTTCGAGGCGTTCCTCGACGAGAGCGGCCCGGCGTCGGCGACTCACCGCGACTGTATGGCGTTCGTCCACTCGCTTCGGGGCGACGTCGCCGACAGCACGGTCGCGACGTACGCCGCCTACCTCCACCGGTTCTACGGGTACATGACCGAGGTGGGCGCCTTCGAGGGCAATCCGATGACGCTGGTGATGGAGGAGATGGACGAGACCGTCGACAAGGACCCCGCCCGACGCGACGTCTCGATCCCGGCCATGCAGTCGTTCGTGGCCGAGATCCGTCACCCGCTCCACCGGGCGCTCGTGGTGACGCTTTTGAAAACCGGGATGCGGGTCGGCGAGCTGTGTAACCTCGATTTACGGGACTTATCCGTCACGGACCCGGACCTAGAGGCGGCCTACGCGCTCGGCGACCGACCCGCGCTATCCGAGCGTCCGGACTCGGTCTTCGTGACGGCCGACGCGGCCGTCGGCGAGGAGTTGAACGGGGAGGTGCGCACGGCCGCGAACAAGCGGAAGCGGGGGACCGTGATCCCCGTCGACGACGAGCTCCGCCGGGTGCTGAAGGCGTGGCTCGCGGTTCGACCGGACTCGCCGTCGCCCGCGGAACCGCTGTTCGTCGGCACCGCAGAGGGCTGGGGCGAGCGGCTGCGACCGCAGGCGGTCAGACACGTCGTCGAGCGCTACGCCCGCGAGGAAGGATGGTATCGGACCGGCGGCGGCGCGGACGAGAACGTCACGCCCCACTACTTCAGACACTTCTTCACGACGCACCTCCGCGATAGGACCGGCGACCGCGGGGCGGTGAAGTACCTCCGCGGCGACGTGGCCGACGACGTAATCGACACTTACACGCACAACTGGGGCGACCAGGTGCGCGAGGTCTACGAGGCGAACGTCTACCGACTGCTCCCGTAATCGACTCAAATTTGGTCGGGTAGAAAGCGACGAATTCTGTTCCAGGGCGAGTAGATAAATTGTATGTCGCTATATCGAAATTCTGCCTCGATTCGCTCACGTCCGATCGACCGATCGCGGCAGTTAGGCAGGCGACCCCGTCGGAACGTGAACGGTAGCGGCGCCAGCAGCAGCTCGCGTTACCCTGCTGTACCGGTGTACTCCGACACCGTGTCACTCATGTGGCGCGAAGACGGTGAGGGAGGGACGATGGCGCTCCTCAGAGTGACCGCCCTCACCGGCCTCTCGGTTATCGTCGGGTCGGCGGTCACAGCCCTCCTCTGTGTCGGGCCTCGACAGCTGTCCCGCGCGACGAACGACCTCGGCCACCGCGCTCGCGACGTCGCGCCGTACCTCGCAGCGGCGCTGGGGTTACTGGCGGTCAAACAGCTCACCCAGGGGTACCGGATCCGGATCTCTCGCGCGCTCGACTGGCACATTACGGACGAGCTGTACGCTATCGAAGGAGAGTTCGTCACCGCGCTCCAGCGTGCGACGCCGGACGCGACGCTCGAACTCTTCTCGGCGGCGTACATGCTCGGGTTCGCTGTCCTCCTCGTCGCCGGGCCGGCGGTCTACTTCCTCGCCCGGGAGGGCGGGCAGCGACACCTGAAGGAACTGCTCGTCGCCTACATGGTGAACTACGCGGTCGGGACGCTCTGTTACACGCTGTTCGTCGGGTACGGACCGCGCAAGTACCTCGACTCGGTCGACGGACTGCTGTATCAGTTCTACCCCGAGACGCAGGAGCTGACGGCCGCGGTCGCGTCGAACACGAACGTCTTCCCCTCCCTCCACGCCTCGCTCTCCGTGGCGGTGGCCGCCGTCGCGTGGCGCTCTCGGCAGCGGTTCCCGCGATGGACGTGGATCGCCGGCGCCCTCGCCGCGACCGTCGTCTACTCGACGATGTACCTCGGGATCCACTGGGCGACCGACGTCGTCGCCGGCGCCGTACTCGGCGCGGGTTCGGCGGCCATCGGGGCGCGGATCGTGACCCGCGCCGAGCGCCGGGCGCCCGGCGAAGGTCCCGATCGACTCGACGGGCCGACATCCGAGCCGGAGCCGACGCCTGGCGACGACTGAACGAGCCGGGGGCCGGAGCCCGTCGACCGAGCGGGGCGATGGACGCGTCCCGAGAGCCACGGCTCGTGAGTCGTGAGACGTGACGAGCGGGCTCGGGCCGGCGGGGTCGGGGTCGGCAGTCCGCTACTCCTCGTCGAGGAGGCTCTCGACGAGTTCCTCGGGGTCGAACAGCGTGATGTCGCCGTACCCCTGTCCGGTGCCTAAGAAGAGGATGGGCTTGCCCGTGACGTACGCGACCGAGATGGCGGCGCCGCCCGAGGAGTCGGCGTCGGCCTTCGTCAGGATGGCGCCGTCGATCGCCGCGGCATCGTCGAACTCCTTCGCGCGGTTCACCGCGTCCTGCCCCGCGACCGCCTCGTCGACGAACAGCGTCATGTCAGGGTCGACGACGCGGTCTATCTTCTCCAGTTGGGCCATCAGGTCGTCGCTCGTGTGGAGCCGGCCCGCCGTGTCGCCGAGTACGACGTCGACGCCGTTCGCCTCGGCGTACTCGACGCCGTCGTAGATGACGGCCGCCGGGTCGCCGCCCTGGTCGTGGCTGATCAGGTCGCGGTCGAGCCGGTCGGCGTGTTCGCGGATCTGCTCGTTCGCGCCCGCGCGGTAGGTGTCGCCGTTCGCGAGGACGGACGAGTAGCCGCGGTCGGCGAGCCACTCGGAGAGCTTCGCGATGCTCGTCGTCTTGCCCACGCCGTTGACGCCGGTGAAGACGATGGTGACCGGCTTGTCGGCCTCGGCGATCCGCTGCTCGAAGTCGAACTGGCCGACGGCGATGACGTCGAGCAGGGCGTCGTGAAGCGCTTCCTCGACGAGCTCGCCGGTCGTCTCGACCTGCTTGCGCGACTCGCCGAGCATGCTCTCGCGGACGCTGTCGAGGATCTGTTCGGCGACGCTCATCTCCACGTCGCTCTCCAGCAGGGCCATCTCGAGGTTCCACAGCGGCTCCTCTAAGTCCTCCTCCTCGATGATGATCCGGCCCGTCGCGAACGCCTTCGCGCGCTGGAAGGTGCTCGGCTCGTCGTCCGACGCCGAGTCGTCGTCGGTCTCGCTCTCGTCCGCTTCGGACGCGTCACCGACGGCCGCCGGTCGGGCCTCGTCCGCGTCGGCGCCGCTCTCGGCGGTCGCCGCCTCGTCGTCGGGAGGCGCTTCCTCGGTCTCGGTCGACTCCTCGACGTCCTCGCGGAAGCCGGAGAGCTTGTCTTTCAGTCCGTCGAACACGGTCGGATCCCCGTCTTACTCCCCGTCGTCTTCCTGCGCCTGCTGCATCTGCTGCATCTGCTGTTGCTGCATCTGCTGTTGCATCTGCTGGGCCTGCTGTTCGAGCTCGTCGCTCTCGGACTCCAGCTCCGCGACCTCGTCTTCGGTCTCGTCGATGCGGTCGTCGAGCGCCTCCTGCTTGCTCCGGAGGACGTCGATGGCGTCGTCCTGCTCCTGCTCCGCGGAGTAGTTGCCGCCGAGCGAGACGATGACCTCGTCGATGTCCTGGACCTCGGCGCGGAGGTAGGCGCCGCCGCCGAGCGGGACCTGGACCGTCGAGCCCGTGTCGAGCGTCTCGATGGCCTCGATCGCGTCGTCGATGTCCGCCTTCTCCTCGCGGTAGTCGGCGATCTCGGCCTCGAGGGCCTCTATCTCCTCGTCGAGCGCCTGGATCTCCTGCGAGAGCTGCTGAAGCTGCTGTTGTCCGCCGCCCATCATGCCTCGGACACCTCCTCGATCTCGATCTGGGTGCGCTTGCGGTTGTGCTGGCTCCCGACCGTGGTGTAGATGCGCTCGCGGGCGAGGTCCTCGTTCTCCGCTTCGACGTCCTTCGTGAACGGCTGGTCGCCGTCTCGGCTCTGGAACCGTCCACTCACCGTGTAGGTACTCATGTTCCTTAATCCGGCAGGGACAGGGAAGTATCTTCCTAAAAGGGGACAGGCGGCAACGCCGGGGCGGAGGGGGCGCAGCGGCCGCGCAAGCCGGGTCTCACCCCGTGAGATCCGCGAGCCGGAACCGAACGGCGGCGAGCGCGACGAGGGCGGTCGTCGCCGCGAGCAGGACCGCGGCGCCCGTCGGGTCGTACTCGCCTAAGACGAGGACGGCAGAGGGGTCGTAGTGGGCCGTCGGGCTGACGTTTCCGACCTCGGCGTAGTCGGTGCTCGCGACGACGGACTCGAACATGAACAGCGCGAACAGCGCGCCGAGCGCGATCCGCTGGGCGATCCCCGGCCGCGACGCGAGCGTCGACACGGCGATGCCGAGCGCGACGCAGGTCAGGTGGTACGGGACCGCGAGCGCGTGGACCGCGGCGAGCCGTTCGACCGCGATGGTCTCCCCGACGGCGAGGACGCCGACGTACGCGACGACCGGGAGGACGACGTTGAGGAGCGCGACGAGCGGGATCAGACCGAGGAACCGCCCGATCACCACGTCGCGGCGGGCGACCGGCGCGGAGAGCGTGAGGTCCATCCGGCCGGAGGCGACGTCGCCGGCGATGGTCCCCCCGGCGAGGTACGCGAGGTAGAGGCCGACGAGAAGCAGCCACGCGAACTGATAGAACTCCACCGCGAGGAACCCCTCGATGGATGAGAAGGCGATGATCCCGAACGCCTCCCGGAACGCCGGCGGCAGCGCCTCGACGTACGCGTCGAGGTCGATGCCGGCGGTCGACAGCGACGGGTAGAAGGCCAGAAAGAGCAGCAGGAACGCTGAGAGGAGACCCGTCACGACGAGCGACCCGCGGGCGCGGCCGGCGGCGTCGTACCGCGCGATCGCGAGCCACGGTGCGGGGCGATCGCTCATCGGGCGTCACCTGCCGGCTCCGCGGCAGTGTCGCTCCGCGCGTCGTCGCCCGGCGCCCCGCCCGCTCCCCCGTTCCCGGTCGGGCCCGGCACGTCGCCGTCGTAGAAGGTCATGAACGCCTCTTCGAGCGGCGCGTCGACCACGTCGAGGTCCTGGACGGTGTACCTCGACAGCAGGTCGATCAGCGCGTCGTACTCGCCGGTCCACGTGAACGAGACGGTCTCGCCGACGCGGAGGTTCATAATCCCGCGGACCTCGAAGTCGCTCCTGTCGACGTCTTCGGCGATGCGGACGCGGACCTGCTTGCCTCCCCGAGAGCGGAGGTCCGAGACGGACTCGACCGCCACGAGGTGGCCCTGCCGGAGGACGCCGACGCGGTCGCAGAGCGCGGCCACCTCGCCGAGGACGTGCGAGGAGAGGAGGACGCTCGCCCCGTCGTCGACGCGCTCGCGAACGAGGGCGGCGAACTCCTCCTGGAGGAGCGGGTCGAGCCCGGAGGTCGGCTCGTCGAGCAGCAGCAGGTCCGGGTCGTGCATGAACGCGGCCACCAGCGCCACCTTCTGCCGGTTCCCCCGAGAGAGGTCCCCGATCCGGCGCGACTCGTCGAGGCCGAACCGCTCGACGAGGTCCTCGCGGCTCGACTCGCCGCGGAGCGCCGCCTGATGGTCGAGGAACGCCGCCGCGGTGCGGTCGCGGTCGAGCCCCGGGTCGCCCGGGAGGAACCCGATGCGCTCGCGGGCGCGGCGCGAATCGACCGGGTCGGTCGCGTCGTGACCGAGCAGCGTGGCGCCGCCGCTCGTCGGCGAGAGGAACCCCAGCATGGTGCGGATCGCGGTCGTCTTCCCCGCCCCGTTCGGGCCGAGGAAACCGAACACCTCGCCGTCCTCGACGGCGAAAGACACGTCTTCGATCCCTCGGACGTCGCCGTAGTACTTGGAGAGGTTGCGGCACTCGATAGCGGGCATACCGACCGCAACACGGCTGCGGCTCTTAAATGTAAGAGTGCGATCGGAACGAAGGAGAACGGAGCGCGGGACGGCTCAGTCGATGAAGGCGAGAGTCTCTTCGATGCGGCCCAGCTCGGGGCCGGTGGTGTCCTCGCCGACGACGTACCCCTCGTCGGTGGCGACGAGGCCGGAGCCGACGAGCGGGGCGCCGTAGTTGACGGTGCCGAGGTCGGCGCGGACGTCGAGCGCCTCCTCGACCGCCTGAAGCTCCGACTCGGTCGACTGGGGGTGGCAGAGCACGCCCGTGTTGTTGGCGACCGCCGCGGTCCCGACCGTGCGCACGTCGCCGAGGTCGCCCCGCGTCACCGGCACGTCGAGGGCGTCGGCGACCGTCCGGACCGCCTCGCGCGAGAGGTCCGGGTGGACGTACGCGCCCGAGTCGTTCGCGAGGACGACGTTCCCGGCGGCGTTGATTTCTCCCGGCAGCTCTCGCACCGGGACGCCCGCGGCGTCGGCGATCCGGTCCTTCTCGCGCTCGGTCGCCCGCGCGGAGACGAGGACGCCGTTCTCGTTGCCCGTCGCGAGCGCGCCGACCGTGTTCGACCCGCCGACCGTCGTCGGCAGCGGCTCGGCGCCGAGCTCCGCCGCGAGGTCCTCGGCGAGCCCCTCGTCGACGTCCGGCCGGACCAGCAGGAGGTCGTCGACGGCGCGGGCGAATACGCCCACGTACGACGAGCCGGTGAAGGTCGCCCGTAACACGTTACTCCGCGTGTTCGGCCTCGACGACCGGCTCGCCGTCCTCGACGAACCGAGCCGCGCGGACCCGCACCGAGCTGGGCGGGTTCTGTCTTCCGTTCGCCCAGACGGCCTCGTTGACGGAGCCGTCGATGATCACGTCGCCCTCGTCGACGGAGAAGTGCTTCGCGAGGTGCTGCCGCGTGATCTTCATGGCGTAGTCGGCGCGCTGCTGGACGGGCTTGTCTTTGGCGTCGCGGAGCGGCACGGTGACGACGCGCTCCTCGAAGTCGTTCGTCGACATTTACTCGTCCAGGTCGTTCCGGCGCCAGTTGCGCCGCTTGGGGTTTCGCGTCACGTTCATGTCAGTCTTCATCATGACCCACGCGGGGACGCGGGTGTTCTGGCGCTCCGCCTTCGCCAGACGCTTCTTTTGAGCCTTCGACTTGTCTCCCATAGTGGCGCTCACTTTCCGCGGAACGCATAAAACCCCTTCCATACGGGGCCGCGCGGGGCCCGCGGGAGCCGGACCGAGGCCGGCGTCGCGACCGCTACCGTTCCCGCTCGGCGATGCCCATGTAGATCCGGTAACAGCGGTCGAGGGCGTCGAGGCTCGCGCTCTCGGTGTCGGTGTGGGCCTCGCCGGGCTCGGAGGCGCCGCAGACTAAGCACTCGGTGCCGGCCTCCGCGAGCCACCCCGCGTCGGTCGCGTGCGGCTTGGTGACGTGTTCGGGCGCGTCGAGGCCGAGGTCGTCGTGGACCGCGCGGGCGACCTCGAGCGCGGCGTCCGCGAACGCGGCGTCGCCGCAGGCCATCGGCGGGAGGTCCTGGTCGACGACGAGTTCGACGCCCGGCGTCGCGTCCGCCACGCCGGCGAGGTCGGCGCGGCCGCCCGGCACGGTGCGCTCGTCGACCGTCGCCTCGCAGCGCTCCGGGATCACGTTCCACGTCTCGCCGCCGTCGACGACGGTGACCGCGAGCGACCCCGACACGTCGTTTCCGAGGACCGTCGCCCGCGGGGCGTCGAGGTCGCGGACCGCATCGATCGCGTCGCAGGCGCGGTAGATGGCGTTCTCGCCGGCCTCGGGCTCCGAGGCGTGCGCGGCCTCGCCGCGCGCGACGAGCCGCGAGCCCCGGCGCCCGCGGTGCGCGACGACCACGTCCGTGACCCCGGGCTTCGAGTAGTTCGTCGACCCCTCCGCGACGACCGCTCGGTCCGGCGCGAACCCGGCGTCGATGGCGTGTCTCGCGCCCTCGCCGCCGACCTCCTCGCCGACGAACGAGGCGAAGATCAGCTCCCGGTCGGCCGGCGGCGTCGCGTCCCGGAAGGCGCACATGGCGGCCGCGACCGATCCTTTCATGTCTGCGGTCCCGCGGCCGTAGATCCGGCCGTCGCGGCGCTCGACGACGTAGTCGCCGTCGAGTCCGTCGCCGGTCGTCTGCTCGGGGGCGGGCGGGACCACGTCGTGGTGGCCGACCAGCGCGAGCGAGTCGGCGTCCTGGCCGTCGGTCGCGCCCCGGTACGCGAGGACGTTGCCCGTCCCGTCGCGCTCGACAGTCGCGTCCGTCTCCGCGCGCAGCCACTCCTCGATGGCGTCGCCCGCGGCCGTTTCGTCCTCGTGAGAGGGGATCGAGACGAGCCGCTCGGTCAGGTCCGCGAGTTCGTCCATGCCACCAGTGGCGGTCGTCGCCGCTTAAGAGCGTCCCTCGCGGGCGCTCCGGGCGACCGGCCGCCGCGTCGCGGCCTCACGTCGTGAACAGCTCGGTGTCGTCGGGCACCGCGAACAGCCCGAGCCGCACCGCGGCGTCGAGCCAGCCGTAACCGTACGAGTACGACGCGAGCGCGTTCACCGGGTCGCCGTCGTCGCGGAAGTGGCGCCCGTCGTCGAGGTACGACTCGGCCATCTCGGTCACGTCGGCCGCGGCCTCGCCCAGGGGCGTGTCGGCCGGGGGGCGGGGTTCCGCGACCGCCAACGCGTCCGCGAGCATCCGCTCGTAGCGGTCCGTCTTCTCCTCCAAGTCGGCGGCCATACGCGGTGGTTCCCGCGAGCGAATAAAAAGGGCGGCGGGGTGGCGAGATTTATGTTCGACGCGAACCGGTACCGATACGATTCCCTCCGACGGATCACCGAGGTCCGACCGCGGCCCGTCGCGCCCGCTCGCCCCCACGGGTCGCGGGGCGCTGGCGCTCGTCGTCGCGACGAACCTCCTCCCGCTCGCCGGCGTGGTCGCGTTCGGCTGGCGCGTCGGCGAGCTGCTCGCGGTGTACTGGATCGAGGTGGCCGTTCTCGTCCTCGCTCACGCCGCCGCCGCGATGTTCGCCGAGCGACCGATCGTGTTGGCGGACCGCTCGTTCTACATCACCGGCTACGACGAGGACGCCGAGCGCGACGAGGTGTGGGAGCGCGAGCCGGAGCCGACCCGCCTCGTCCCGTGGCTCCCGCCGATCTACCGGCGGAACTTCCGCGTCGTCCGCCGCTCGCTCGGGGTGTTCGTCTTCCTCCTGTTCCCGCTCGTGCCGGTCGGCTGGGACGCGCTCTCGTATTTCACGTCCACGGTCGCGCTGGCGACGCTCGGCGTCTGCGGCGCGCAGGTCGCGGAGGTACGCCGGGAGTTCTTCGCCCAGCGCGCCTACGAGGAGCAGTCGCCGTACATGGTCGTCGAGGCCGCCCAGCGCGTCGTCTTCTTCTACTTCGTCATCGGCATGCTGACCGTCGTCCCCGTCACCGCCGGGATCTTCGCGATCGAGGCGGCGCTCGCTCCCGGACTGCTCGACCGCGTCGGCGACGCGTTCGGCGTCGGGGCCGTCCTCCTCCCGTACCTCCTCCCGATCACGCTCGCCAAGGCGGTCGTCGAGTGGGGGCGGCGGCGGGCGTTCCGCGAGGACGACCCCGACGGCGTCGCGACGTGGTTCACCGGCGAGGACCCGCGCCGCGAGTGGAAGAAGGAGGAGGAGTCCGCCGGCGAGGGGTGATTTGCGGATCGGGAGCGCCGAAAGCGCAACGCCGATACCCACGGCCGAGAAAGGAGGGGGCATGTACGAGGCCGTTCACGCCGCCCCCGACGGGGAGGCGACCGCCGCCCGCCAGGCGGCGACCGCCGCGCGACACGGCTACGACGGGATCGTCGTGCGGTCGCGCGACGCGCTGGACCCGGCCGACGACGGCTCCGCCGCGGCCGGCGACGCGAGGGGCTCGGTCGGAACGGGCCGCGCCGAGCGCCCGGTCCGCGACCCGACCGCCATCGGGGATGAGTACGGGATCGACGTGGTCGACGCGGTCGAGATCGACGCCGACAGTCCGACGAGCGCCTCCGGCGCGGTCGGGAACTACCGCTCCGACCGGACCGTCGTCTGCGTCGTCGGCGGCGACGACGCCCTGAACCGGTTCGCGGTTGAGCAGCCGCGCGTCGACGTGCTCGTCCGCCCCATGGCGGCCGGCGGCGACTTCAACCACGTCCTCGCGAAGGCGGCGCGCGACAACGGCGTCCGCGTCGAGTTCGACTTCGGGCCGGCACTCCGCGAGACCGGCGGGAAGCGGGTCCGGGCGCTCGCGGACCTCCGGAAGCTCCGCGAGATCGTCGACCACTACGACGCGCCGTACGTCGTGAGCGCGAACGCCCGCTCGCACCTCGAACTGCGGGCGCCCCGAGAGCTGGTCGCGGTCGGCGAGGCGGTCGGGTTCGACGCCGAGGCCGTCCGCGAGGGGCTCCGGGCGTGGGGCGAGCTGGTCGACCGCAACCGCGAGCGCCGCTCCGAGGGCTTCATAGAGCCGGGGGTCCGACGTGGCAGGTATGAAGAAGACGGTTGAGGAGCACGCCGAGCGGTTCTCGGAGAAGGCCGCGGAGTACGACGACTCGAAGAGCGAGGAGTACCACGCCTGCGCGAGCCTCGTGATCGACCACGCGGCGCCCGGCCCGGACGACGTGGTCCTCGACCTCGGCGCCGGCACCGGCGCCATCGCGCTCGCGGTCGCCGAGGACGCCGAGCGCGTCCTCGCGCGCGACATCAGCGAGGGGATGATGGACGAGGGGCGCCGGAAGGCCGACGAGCGCGGGCTCGACAACGTCGAGTTCGCGTACGGCGAGTTCCGCGGGCCCGAGGTCGACCCGGACCGGGGGGTCGACGTCGTCACCTCGAACTTCGCGCTCCACCACCTCGCGGACGACGAGAAGCGCGAGGCGATCCGGGTGATGGCCGAGACGGGCGCGCGCCGGATCGTCCTCGGCGACGTGGCGTTCTTCGAGGCGCCCGACCCCGACGAGCCGTTCTACAGCCCCGAGGTCGACGACCCCGCGACCGTCGGCACGCTCGTCGAGGCGTTCACGGCCGAGGGGTTCGCGGTGACCGCGGTCGAGCGCGTCCACGACCAGGTGGCGGTGATCGTCGCCGAGCGGATCCGGGAGCTCCCGGCGTGAGGGCCCCGTCGTGAAGCACCTCCCGAAACACCTACGGCCGCGGTGGCGGTACGTCGCGGTCGGCATCGAGTCGTGGGCGGACGCCGAGGTCGGTCGGCGGGCGTTCCAGCGCGCGCTGTGGTACAGCGCTGGCAACCTCCTCGGCGACGCCGGCAGCGCCGACGCCGACCTCACGCTGCTGTCGTTCGACCACGCGGACGGCAGCGGCGAGGCCGTCGTCCGCGTCAGGCACGGCCACGTCGACGACGCGCGCGCCGCGATAGCCTGCGTGAGCGAGGTCGACGGCGAGCCGGTCGGGATCCTCGTCAGGGGGATTTCGGGGACGGTGCGTGCCTGTGAAGAAAGATATATGGGTCGCGCGACCGCCAATTCGACACAGCGAGACGTCGCGTTCGAGGGCGCCGAGCGGACCGCGACCGTGCGCGGAGACGCGTGCGACGTGCGGACCGAATCGGGCCGCGTCGGCGCGACGACGTTCGACACCGAGTGATATCATGCAGGGCCAATCCCAACAGCAGGCGTACGACCGCGGCATCACAATCTTCTCTCCGGACGGCCGACTCTACCAGGTCGAGTACGCCCGGGAGGCGGTGAAGCGAGGGACGGCGAGCGTCGGCGTCCGCGCCGAGGACGGCGTCGTCCTCGCGGCCGACAAGCGCGCCCGCTCCCCCCTCATGGAGCCGGAGAGCATCGAGAAGCTCCACAAGGCCGACGACCACGTCGGCGTCGCGAGCGCCGGTCACGTCGCCGACGCGCGCCAGCTCATCGACTTCGCCCGGCGGCAGGCGCAGATCAACCAGCTCCGCTACGGCGAGCCCGTCGGCATCGAGACGCTGACGAAGAACATCACCGACCACATCCAGCAGTACACGCAGGTCGGCGGCGCGCGCCCGTTCGGCGTCGCGCTCATCGTCGGCGGCATCGAGGACGGCGAGCCGCGCCTGTTCGAGACCGACCCCTCGGGCACCCCCTACGAGTGGCAGGCGCTGTCGATCGGCTCGGACCGCAACGACCTCCGCGACTACCTCGAAGCGGAGTACGAGGAGGGCGTCTCGACGGACGAGGCGGTCGGGCTCGCGCTCGACACCCTCGCGCAGTCGAACGACGGCGAACTGGAGCCCGACGGCGTCGGCGTCGCGACGATCACCGTCGACGACCCCGAGTACGGCGAGCTGTCCGCGGACGACATCGAGGGGGTCCTTGACGAGCGGGACCTCCTCGCGACCGACGAGGACGAGGACGCCGCGGACGACGCCGAGAGCGACGAGGAGTAAGTCGTCGGCGCCGCGGGCGCGACGGCCGGCGCGTCTCCGGCTCGACCGCCGTCGGTCGGGAGAGTTATGGCGTCGGAGACTGACCGGAGACGCGTGCAGAAGACGGTACTCATCACCGGCTGTTCCTCGGGCATCGGCCGCGCCGCGGCGCACGCGTTCCTCGACGAGGGATGGACCGTGTACGCTACCGCGCGGAATCCGGCGGACATCGAGGCGCTCGGCGAGGCGGGCTGTGAGCTCGCCACGCTCGACGTCACCGATCGGGACGACATCGACCGCGTCGTCGAGCGGATCCTAGACGAGGAGGGCGCGATCGACGCCCTGATCAACAACGCCGGCTACGGCCAGTTCGGCCCGGTCGAGGACGTCACCACGGACCGCGTCCACGACCAGTTCGACGTGAACGTGTACGGGCCGCACCGGCTGATCCGCGCGGTTCTCCCCTCCATGCGCCGCGAGCGCGACGGGACCATCGTCAACGTCTCGTCGGTCGCCGGCCGGGTGTCGATCCCCGGCGGCGGCGTGTACAGCGGCTCGAAGTTCGCCCTGGAGGCGATGTCGGACGCGCTCCGCAACGAGGTGGCCGACCTCGGCATCGACGTGGTCGTCGTCGAGCCCGGCCCGGTGAAGACGAGCTTCTCCGAGCGCGCGGAGCGGGAGGCCGACCCCGAGGAGCGCGAAGGGATCGAGCGCACCGACGCCTACGCGGACTTCTACGCCATGTTCGAGGACGCGCAGCTGATGGGCGGCGACGGCCCGGGGGCCGTGGAGCCGGAGCTCGTCGCGCACGCCATCTACGACGCCGCGAGCGCGACCCAGCCCCCCGCGCGAGTCCAGCCCGGGACGGTCGCTCGCGTCGGCGTGCTCGCGCGGTTCGTTCCCGACGCGCTGATCGACCGGGTGTACGGCCTCGTCAGGAACGTCACGTCGTAGACGGCCGCGCGTCCGTCACTCGCTACCCCCCGCGTCGACCGCGAACGGGCTCTCTCCCTCCCGCCAGTCCCAGCCCGGCAGCCGCGTCTGGAACCCCGCCGCGAGCGCGGCGTCGAGGTCGTCCGCCCCCGCGGTGCCGGCGCCGTCTCGATCCGTCTCGGCCGTCGCGTCCCGGTCCACGTGAACGTCGGCGACGTGGAACGTCGCCTGCGCGAGCAGCGAGAGCGGGCGCCCGCCGGCGACCGTCGCCGCCAGCTCGCGGCCCAGCGCCTCGTCGACGACGAAGCCCGGGTAGTCGCCCTCGACGTCGAGGTCGCGTAAGAGCGCGACGCAGCCCGCGACGTTGACCGCGACCTCGCCGTCGGCGAAGACGGCGTCGACCTCGCGGCGGTACGCGTCGGGCGCGACCGCGTCCACGTCGGCGTCGAAGAGGCGACCGAGGCGGTCGCGGGTGTCGTTGAGTATCGGGACGACCACGTCGGCGCGGTCGCGGACCCAGGCGTGTTCGTCGCGGACCGTCTGCGGCGTGACGCGCATGGCCGGGCTTGGGTCGGCCGGGGCTTGCCCTTTGCGAAGGCTTTTATAACGGCGGGGCAGTACCGTGATCCAAGCGGGTTTTCGCTGGCTGTTCCCGCGTACGGAACCAGTACGGACAGTACTTCCACTATGCCTACCCCGTCACGGCCGATCGATCGGCGCCGAGTCGCCGCGCGACGCGATTCGACGACGACGGCGGCCCCGACGACCCGCAGTGAGATATGAGTCAAGTCGACAAGCAGCTCGATACGTTGAAATCAGAGATCGAACAGGAGATTCCGAACGACATCACGGTCACCGACGTGAAATACGAGGGGCCGGAGCTGGTCGTGTACACGCGCGACCCGAAGCGGTTCGCCGGCGACGGCGACCTGATCCGGCGGCTCGCCTCGAAGCTCCGCAAGCGGATCACGGTCCGACCGGACCCGAGCGCCCTCTCGCCGCCGGCGCGGGCCGAGGACCAGGTCCGCGAGGTGATCCCCGAGGAGGCCGGCGTCACGGACCTCGACTTCCACGAGGACACCGGCGAGGTCGTCATCGAGGCCGAGAAGCCCGGCATGGTGATCGGCCGCCGCGGCTCGACCCTCCGCGAGATCACCCAGGAGGTCGGCTGGACCCCCGAGGTCGTTCGGACGCCGCCGATCGAGTCCTCCACCGTCTCGAACGTCCGCGGCTTCCTGAAGAACGAGCGCGAGGAGCGCCGCGACATCCTCGAACGCGTCGGCCGGCAGATCCACCGCGAGGAGATGTCCGACGACGAGTGGGTGCGGATCACGACGCTCGGCTGCTGCCGCGAGGTCGGCCGCGCCGCCTTCATCCTCTCGACGCCCGAGACCCGGATCCTCATCGACTGCGGCGACAAGCCCGGCGCTGAGGGCGAGGTGCCGTACCTCCAGGTACCCGAAGCGCTCGGCGCGGGCGCGGCGACCCTCGACGCGGTCGTGTTGACCCACGCCCACCTCGACCACTCGGCGCTGGTCCCGCTCCTGTTCAAGTACGGCTACGACGGCCCCATCTACACGACGGAGCCGACCCGCGACCTGATGGGCCTGCTCACGCTCGACTACCTCGACGTGGCGGCGAAGGACGGTCGGACGCCGCCGTACGAGTCCGCGCAGGTCCGCGACGCGATCAAACACACCATCCCGCTGGAGTACGGCGACGTGACCGACGTGGCGCCTGACGTGAAGCTCACGTTCCACAACGCGGGCCACATCCTCGGCAGCGCCGTCACCCACTTCCACATCGGCGACGGCCTCTACAACGTCGCCTTCTCCGGCGACATCCACTACGAGGACACGCGGCTGTTCAACGGCGCGGTCAACGACTTCCCGCGCGTCGAGACGCTCGTCCTGGAGTCCACCTACGGCGGCCGCAACGACTACCAGACCGATCAGGAGGACTCCGAGGAGGCGCTCAAACGCGTTATCAACGAGACGTACGAGCAGGGCGGGAAGGTCGTCATCCCCGCCTTCGCGGTCGGACGCTCTCAGGAGATCATGCTCGTCTTGGAGGAGGCGATGCGCGAGGGCGAGATCCCGGAGATGCCCGTCCACCTCGACGGGATGATCTGGGAGGCGACGGCGATCCACACCACCTACCCCGAGTACCTCCGCGACGACCTCCGCGACCGCATCTTCCACGAGGACGAGAACCCGTTCCTGGCCGACCAGTTCAACCACATCGACGGCGGCGAAGAGGAGCGACAGGACGTCGCCGACGGCGACGAGTGTATCATCATCTCCACGTCGGGGATGATCGAGGGCGGGCCGATAATGTCGTGGCTCCGCCACATCGGCCCCGACCCGGACTCGAACCTCGTCTTCGTCGGCTACCAGGCGCAGGGGACGCTCGGCCGCCGGATCCAGAACGGCTGGGACGAGATCCCGGTCGACGGCTGGGGCGGCGGGAGCCGCGGCGACACGCTCACCCTGGAGATGGACACCGAGGTCGTCGACGGCTTCTCCGGTCACGCCGACCGGCAGGGCTTAGAGAACTTCGTGAAGACGATGAACCCGCGCCCGGAGAAGGTGCTGTGCGTCCACGGCGACGAGAGCTCGGTCCAGGACCTCTCGTCGTCGCTGTACCACGACTACAACATGCGGACGTTCGCGCCGAAGAACTTGGAGACGTTCCGGTTCAAGTAGGCGGTAGAGAACTGGCGTGCTGGCGAGAGCGCCGCGCCGTCAGTCGTCTCGCTGTTCCGCGGCGGCGGCCTCGTCCGGCGGGTCCGTGGCGTCGTCGTCACGGTCGAGGAACGTCGCCAGCGCGCCGGTGCGAGCGGTCCGCGAGCGCGCGTACGCGAGGTACCACGCGAGGCTTCCGAGGGTGATGCCGACCGCGCCGAGGATCGAGAGGCGCCCCATCTGAACGATCAGCACGGCGCCGCCGATCACGCCGAGTATCTGTAACACCGGGTACCCCGGAGACCGGAAGTCCGGGTCGTAGAAGTCCACGTCGGCCTCCCGGAAGACGATCACGGAGAGGTTCTCCAGCGAGAAGACGAGGATGAGGAAGGCGCTCGCCAGCTTCGCCAGGTCGACCACCGGGACGAACGCGATGAGCGCGAGCAGCAGCGCGCCGGTGACGAGGACGGCGTTCACCGGCGTGAGGAACCGGGGGTTGATCCGCCCGACGCGCGCGGGGATGAGCGAGTCGCGGCTCATCGCGAGCAGGAACCGAGAGGTCCCCAAGACGCCCGCGTTCGCCATGCTGGTGAGCGCGAGGACGGCGGTGACCGCGACGACGGTGACGCCGGCGCCGCCGAACACCCGCGCCGCGCTGTCGGCCATCGGCGTGAGGGAAGTCCCGCCGCCCGGACCGCCGGTGACGAGGGTCTCGCCCGGCACGACGCCGACGACGACGGCCACGACCGCCGTGTATATTGCCATCATCACGCCGATGGAGACGAGCATCGCGAGCGGGATGTTCCGGTCCGGGTCGGCGATCTCCTCGGCGACGGACGCGACCTCGCCGATCCCCGCGTACGAGACGAACACGAAGGCGGCGGCGGTCGCGATCCCGCCGACGCCGTGGGTCGTGAACGGGACGTACTGCGCCGACTCCGCCGGCCGGATCCCGCCGACGACGTAGGCGCCGAGCACGAGCACGACGAAGGTGACGAGGACGCTCTGTACCTGCCCGCTCTTCTCCGTGCCGACGACGTTGAGCAGGATGACGACGACCCCGAGGACGAGCGCGACCGTCTTGACGAGGCCGAATGGGATGTTCACGAGCAACAGCAGGTAGGCGCCGAGGCCGACGAGCGCGAACGCGCTCTTGAACACGAGCGAGAACCAGACGCCGACGCCCGCGATCGTTCCGAACAGCGGGCCCATCGCGCGGTCGATGTAGATGTAGGTCCCGCCGTCCTCGGGCATCGCCGTCGCCATCTCGGCCTTCGAGAGCGCGTTCGGGAGGACGATCAGGCCGGCGATCAGGTACGCGAAGATGACCGCCGGGCCGGCCTTCTCGTAGCCGACCGCCGGGAGGACGAAAATGCCGCCGCCGATCATGGCGCCCATGCTCAGCGTCACCGCCGAATAGAGCCCGAGGTCCCGGCTCAGGTCCCCTTCACTCATTACCTATCGCTTGGAATACCCACAGTTAATCCTTCGCGATCAGTAATAGAGGACTCGCGTATTTCGGGTCCGATAACGCGGCGGACGGCCGCCGCTCACTTCCGCCGGTCGTCGTCGGGTCCGTCGCCGCTCGCGTCGACCTTCCCGTCGCGCCGGTCTCGCTCCCGCGCCTCGGGGTCGCGCTCGGCGGGGTCGCCGTGCCCGCCGCCGCCCGGCGTACGGACCGAGACCGCCGTGCCGGCCGGGACGTCGACGGACGCCTTCGCCGGGACCGGCTCCCCGTCGATCAGGTTCTCGCCGAGCGCGCCGTCGCCGCCGCCGTCGAGCCCGCGCGGGGCGGTCCGGCGCCGCTCCGTCAGCAGCGAGACGGTCGCGTCCGCCTCGACGGTGAGGCGCCGCTCGACGCCGAGGCCGCCCCGGTGCCGGCCGTCGCCGCCGCTCGACGGGCGGAGGGCGTAGCGCTCGATCCGGAGCGGGTACGCCGCCTCCAGCGCCTCGACGGGGGTGTTGAGCGTGTTCGTCATCCCGACCTGGACGCCGTCCATCCCGTCCTTGCCCGGCCGGGCGCCGAAGCCGCCGGCGATGGTCTCGTAGTAGGTGAACTCGCCGGCGCGGTCGCCGATTATCAGGTTGTTCATCGTCCCCTGGCCGCCGGCCGGGACGACCGCCGGGACCGCCTCGGCGAGCGCCGCCAGCGTCACGTCGGTGACGCGCTGGCTCGTCTCGACGTTGCCGCCGACGACCGCGGCCGGCGGGCGCGGGGCGAGCAGCGACCCCTCGGGCGCCGATATCGACACCGGCTCGTAACAGCCGTGATTCGGTGGGATCTCCGGGTCGGTGATCGCGCGGACCACGAAGTAGACCGCGCTCTTCGCGACCGAGAACGGGGCGTTCAGGTTTCCAGGCACCTGGTCGGCGGTGCCGGCGAAGTCGACGTCGAGGGACGCGCCGTCGACGGTGACCGCGGCTTCGACCGGGATGTCCCCGTCGCTCACGCCGTCGCCTTCGAGCACGTCTCGCGCGCGGTAGGTCCCGTCCGGGAGCTCCCGGATCTCGGCCTCGATCCGGTCGCGCGAGTAGTCGATGACGGCGTCGAAGGCGTCGAGGAGCGCGTCGCCGTGCTCGTCAAGCAGCTCGCCGACCCGCTCCTCGGCGCGCGCGTTCGCGGCGCGCTGCGCCCGGAGGTCCGCCGCCCGCTCGTCCGGCGTGCGGACGTTGGCGAGGATCAGGTCGCGGACGGCCTCGTTCGGCTGGCCGCCGTCGACGAGCCGGACTGCCGGGAGCCTGAGCCCCTCCTCGTAGATCTCCCGCGCGCCGGGCGGCATGCTCCCCGGCGCGCTCCCGCCCACGTCGGCGTGGTGCGCGCGCGACACCGCGTAGCCGACGACCTCGCCGCGGGGCGCGACCGTCGAGACGAGCGTCACGTCCGGGAGGTGGGTCCCGCCCGCGAACGGGTCGTTGACGACGAACACGTCGCCCGGCTTCGGGTCCTTCCCGAGGACCGCGTCGACGGCGTCCGGCATCGCCCCGAGGTGGACCGGGATGTGCTCGGCCTGCGCGACCATCCGCCCGTCGGCGTCGAACAGCGCCGTCGAGCAGTCCTGGCGCTCCTTGATGTTCGGCGAGTACGCCCCGCGGATCAGCACGTGGCCCATCTCGGCCGCGACGCTCTCCAGTTGGTTCCGGAGGATCTCCAGCGTGACCGGGTCGAGGTCGGCGCCCGTCACGCCTCGCTCACCTCCGCGACCAGCGCGCCGTCGCCGCGGAGCCGCACGCCCCACCCCGGCGGGACGACGACCGTGCTCTCCGGCCCCTCGACGACGACCGGTCCTTCGACGGCCTCGCCGAGCGGGAACCGATCGCGGTCGTAGACCGGCGTCTCCCGGGCGCCGTCGGGGAACACCGCCTCGCGCGTCGTCCGCGGACCGGGGTCCTCGGGGGCGTCGACGCCGACCGCCGGGGCCGTCCGCGGGACCGTCGCCGTCGCGCGGCAGTTCACCAGTTCGACCGGCTCGCCGGCGCGGTAGCCGTACGCCGACTCGTGGGCCGCCGCGAACCGCTCGCCGACCGCCGCCGGGTCGAACGGTCGGTCGACGTCGACGGTCAGTTCGAAGCTCTGTCCGGCGTAGCGGCAGTCCGCCGCGTACTCCATCCCCGCGGCCGCCGGGTCGCTGACCTCGTCCGACAGCCCCTCGGTCAGCTCCGCGTAGACGGCCTCGACCGCGTCGGGGTCGACCTCGGCGAGGGGGGCCTGCCGGGTCCGCACCGCGTCGCGCGTCTCGTCGGCCGCGAGCAGGCCGTACGCCGACAGGACGCCGGAGGCGCGCGGCACGACGACGCGCTCGACGTCGAGGCCGTCGGCGATCGCGACCGCGTGCATCGGGCCGGCGCCGCCGAACGCGACGAGGCCGAACCCGCGCGGGTCGTGGCCGCGCTCGACCGTGACGGATCGGATCGCGCGGGTCATGTCGGCGTTCGCGACGCGGTGGACGCCGAGCGCGGCCGCGACCGGCCCCTCCATTCCCGCCTCGTCGGCGAGGTCGGCGAGGGCGTCGCGGGCGGCCGCGGCGTCGAGCGAGAGGTCGCCGCCCAGGTCGGTGTCCGCGCCGACGTACCCCAAGACGAGGTCCGCGTCGGTGACGGTCGGCTCCGTTCCCCCCTTCCCGTAGCAGGCCGGGCCGGGGTCGGCGCCCGCGGAGCGCGGGCCGATCCGGAGCGCGCCGCCGGCGTCGACCCGCGCGATCGACCCGCCGCCGGCGCCCACGGTCTCGACGTCGACCATCGGGGTGCCGATCGGCCGGTCGGCGATCGCCGACTCCGTCGTCCGCTCGACCTCGCCGTCCCGGACGAGGCTCACGTCGCTGGAAGTGCCGCCCATGTCGAAGGTGATCAGCCCGTCGCGCTCGGCGTCGCTCGCGGCCGTGGCGCTCGCGCCCACGACCCCGGCGGCGGGCCCGGAGAGGACGGTCGTCACGGCGTTCCGCCTGACCGTCTCGGCGTCGGTGACGCCGCCGTTGGCCTGCATGATCCGCGGCTGCGGTAGCCCGAGGTCCCGCGCCCGCTCCGTGAGGCGGCCGACGTAGCCGTCGATCGCCGGGCGGACGTAGGCGTCGACCACCGTGGTGGAGGTGCGCTCGTACTCGCGGAACTCCGGCAGCACCTCGTTGGAGGTCGAGACGGGCGCGTCGAGCGCGTCGCGGAGCGCGTCCGCGAGGCGGTCCTCGTTCTCAGGGTGGGCGTAGGCGTGGAGCAGGCACACGGCGACGGACTCGACGTCGGCGTCACGGAGGTCGGCGACGAGCGACTCGATCGCCGCGTCGTCGACCGGTCGATCGATCCCGTCGACGGTCGCGCGCTCGGGGACCTCGAACCGCCGGCGCCGGGGAACGAGGGGGGCCGGCTTCTCGGCGTCGAGGTCGTACAGCGACGGCCGGGTCTGCCGGCCGATCTCCAGCACGTCGCGGAAGCCCTCGGTCGTCACGAGCGCGGTCCGCGCGCCGTCGCCCTCCAGGAGCGCGTTGACGGAGACGGTCATCGCGTGGGAGAACTCGGTCACGCTCTCGGGGGCGATCCCGGCCGCCTCGCAGGCCTTCTCGACGCCGGCCGCGACGCCCTCGCTCTGGTCGTCGGTGCTCGGCACCTTCGCGGTGACGAGGCGGTCGTCGAGCGCGAGCGCGACGTCGGTGAACGTCCCGCCGACGTCGACGCCGACGGCTCGCGCGTCCGTCGCCCGGCCGTCGGTCGTTCCGCCGCCCATCTACGACACCCCCGCGGCGTCGCGGAGCGTCCGGACGCCGAGCGGCGACGTGGCTCGGTCGCGTGGCATGGCCCGTCCTCGTCACCGGACGGACTTAAGACCGCCCCGTTCGGCGGCCCGACGGACTCGATCCGTTCGCCGCGCTGCGCTCGTCGGGCTGTCGCTCGCGACGCTCGGCGTCGCGGTGTTCGCGGCTAACGCCCTACTGGTGATCCGCCGACACAGCCCCGGGACGCTGGCCCGCGTCGCGCTCGGCCCGTTCGGGGCGTCCTTGGCGTCCGGGGGAACAGACGGCAGCGACGGTGACGGCCACGGCACCGGGGAGGGCCCGAACGACGGCGACGGTCCGGGCGACGGCCCCGCGGCGGTGGAGTGAACGCCGCGGCGAGGCGAGCGCTTAAGCGACGCCGGAGCGAGCGCCACGTATGCGCATCGCGCTCATTGCACACGACGAGCTGAAGGACGAGATGGTCGCGTTCGTCGAGCGACACACCGGCGCCCTCGACGAGTGCGAACTTGTCACCACCGGGACGACGGGCAAGCGCATCTCGGACGCGACCGGGCTCGCCGTGAATCGACAGGCCTCGGGACCGTACGGCGGCGACCTCCAGATCGGAGGGATGATCGCGGACGATAGGATCGACGGGGTCGTGTTCCTCCGCGATCCCCTGACCGCGCAGGCGCACGAGCCCGACATCTCGGCGCTGCTGCGGGTCTGCGACGTGAAGGACGTGCCGTTGGCGACGAACGTGGCGTCCGCGGAGCTGCTCGTCGAGGGACTCCTGGACGGCGATTCTCTCGACTGATACCGCGGACCGCGGTGCTTTAACCCGGGCGGCCGAAAGGGCGGCCGATGACGCGCTCGCGACGGACCCGCGCCCTCGCCCTCTCGTTGCTGCTGCTCGCCGCGAGCGTCGGCGCCGGCGCGGTCGCGGGCCAACCGGCGGCGTCCGGAGCGGACGCCCGCGTCCAGGGAGCGACCGTCCAGTCGGTCGGCGGCGCGCCCGCGGACCGTCCGGCGACCGTCGGCACCGGCGCCGACGCGAACCGGAGCGCGGCGCCGCCGCTCACGCGCTGTTTCACCGGGCGGGGATACCCCATCACGATCGGCGACGGCGAGGGCGGGACGACGATGGAGACGGTGGTCCACCTCTCCGTGCTGACCGACCCCGCCGCGGGCAACGAGTTCGGCGTCGAGACCGCCGGGCGCCTCGACGGCGAGCCGATCGTGACGCTCGCCGCGGGGGTCAGGCTGACCGGGCGGGAGGCGATCGCGAACGGCTTCGACCCGCTCGCGGCGTTCGACGTGCTGTACACCTACGAGATACGGCTCCCGATGTTCGCCGGCGCGGTCGGCGACGCGGACTACGAGGACGACGGGTCGCCGATCGAGTCGAGCGCCGGCGCTGTCGCCTGCTGACCGGTCCTCACGAGCTGTCTACCGCGTCCGACGACGCCGGAAGCCGAACGCCGCGGACCAGTCGCAACACGCCCTGACGGGTCGCTTCCAACCCGTCGCCGGTCGGGTAGGCGCCGCCGGCGAGCAGGTACTCACCGGCCTCCCACACCGCGAGCAGCGCCTCCACAGGGACCCGCTCGCCGTCGACCGCGCAGCGCCCGTGGAACACGGTGAGCGTTGCGGGCGACGCCGCGGGGTCGTCGACGTCGAGGCGCCGCTCGTCGCGGCGCGCGAGGTCGCCGATGCGCCGGTCGGCGAGGCGGTCGCGGAACCCCTCGCGGGCCCGGGACTCGACGAGCCGGGTCAGGGCGGGGTTCGGTCCGGTGTCGGGCGAGATGCGGAGCCGGCTCGCGAAGAAGAACGGCCGCGGGGGCGGGGTCTCGCGCTCGTACCGCGCCGTCCCCGCCGTGACCGAGACGGGACCGGCCTCGAACGGGCGTTCCGTCGCCTCCGCGACGAGCGTCCAGCCCTCGAGGCGGTCGCGGGGGACGACAGGCGGCTCCATGGTCCCGCCTCTCTCCGGACGGGAATAAAACGGACGGGCGGGGAAGGAACGGTCGGGCGGGCGCGTCGGTGCTCAGTGGTCGTCTTCGCGCCACTTGTGCTCGCACTCGGTACAGACGAAAAAGCGGGTCTCGGACTCGTCGGCCGCGCGGATCTGCTGCATGTACCAGTACGCCTGGTCGTTGTCGCACTCGGGACACTGGGCCGTCGTCGTCGGGAGCCCCTTGTCCTCGGCGTCGCTCACGTCGACGATCTCCGACTCGACCTGCGACTCGGTCGTCCACTCGTCGTCGCCCTCGTCGCGCCCGATCTCGTGGCCGCAGGAGTCGCACACCCAGTGGTCCTCGCCCTCGCCGGACTTCATCATGGATCCGCACTCGTCGCAGAACTTCATGCCCGAACCTACCGCGGATCGTATTTAAACGGCGGGATCGCGGGCGAGCGGCGGACGCGCCCGCGGGGCGCCCACGCCGCCGTCAGTCCGCGTCGACGTGGTCGGCGAGCGCGAAGCGGACGCGCTCCTCCTCGGGCCCCTTCGTCTCCCGGCCGGTGACGACGACCTCCCCGATGTCCGCGGTGTTCGCGACGTGGGTCCCCGCGCAGGCGGTGCGGTCGTACGGCTCGTCGTCGGCGTCCGCGCCCGCTATCTCGACGATCCGCAGCTCCTCGATCGAGTCGGGGAGGAGGTCGATCCGCGTCCGGTCGGTGTCCAGCGTCGCCTCCGCGGTCTCGCGGTCCATCGTGTAGCTCGACACCGCCCGCCCGTCGGCGACGAGCTCGTTGAGCCGAGCCTCGATCCGGCCGAGGTCGCCGTCGGTGAACCGGTCGTACTCGGCGTCGAGGCGCGCCCGGTCGCGGTACAGCTGATTGCCGGTCGTCGGCGCGTCGAACTCGTCGAGCAGCAGCGCCGACAGCAGGTGCTGTGCGGTGTGGTACCGCGAGTGCGCGGCGCGCCGGTCGGCGTCGACCTCGCAGGCGACCTCCGACCCCGGTTCCGGGAGCGAGACTTGCGCGGTCGCGTCGCTCGCGTCGTCGTCCGCGCCCGCCGTGCCGTCGACCGGTTCGACCTCGTGGTACACCGTGTCTCGCATCTCGATGTCCACGATGCGCCAGCGAGTGCCCTGATCGCCGTCGACCGCGCGGATCGTCCCGGTATCGTGCGGCTGGCCGCCCCCGGTCGGGTAGAAGTGCGTCCGGTCGAGGACGATCCGGTGCGGGTCGGAGAGGACGCGCTCGACGGTCGCCTCGAACGTCGTCACCGCGTCGTCCGCGAGGTAGAGTCGCTCGGTCACGGGTCCGGGAAGGGGCCCCGGCGAAATATATCCCCGGTCCGACGCGGCCGCGTCGGAACGCATCGGCCGGAAAGCCGTTCCGCGGCGGCAGAGTTGGGCACCCTCATGTCTCTGAACGGTCGCGTTGAATCGCCAGACAGCAGCGAGGTGAGCCGCTGGATAAAGAGGGTTGAAATGGGAGAGTTCAGTTCGATCTTCACGGGGTACTGGGGCCTGATCGACACCAGTGGTTATCAGACCCAATACTTTGACCGAAAGGTTATCACATTCAAATTGACGACGTGTTCACAACATCCTGCCGGGGCACTTGATGCCGCTTCGTCGAGAGTACTCATGACACCGCCCACCACACTTCGAAGACGGGAACGAGGGCAGTCGACCCTCGTCGGATTCGTCCTGTTGATCGGGATGATCGTCGTGGCAGCGTCGGCGACACTCTACTTCGGAACGGCCATGATGAGCGACCTCAGGGGCGAGATTCAGGGGCAAGACGCGGAACAGACGATGCGGGAGATTGATTCGCGGCTGAACGAGGTCGCGTTCAGCGACAACCTCGAACACACGCTCGCTTTCGATCCCGACGAGGGGCAGTCAGTACGCATCGCCAACAACGCGGAGATGGTGATCAAACTCGACGGCGGCCCGGGTTGTACCCCGTTCGTGATTCCGATGGGATCGCTTCACTACGAGAGCGACGGCCACTCGACCGTCACCTATCAGGGCGGTGGGATCTGGAGAGGGACGCCGAGCGGCAACGAGATGATCTCACCCCCCGATATGGAGTACAAGGACGGAACGCTGACGTTTCCGTCCGTGAATGTCAACGGCAGCGCCGGCGGACAGGTGGAGACGCTCCGGGCAACGAAGAACCTCGAATACTCTCGTGAACGGTCTCGCGAGTACTCCCAACTGATGGCGAACTGCTCGAACGCGTCGCAGATGACCGTTACCGTCGAGAGCCGCTACGCCGACGTTTGGGGCGAATACCTCGAAAGCGAAGTCTCGACGAACTCGACGTACGACCTCGACAACGCCGATCCCGACGACGACTCGGTGACGGTAACGATCTCGGAAGGCGTGGACTTCGGCGTCGGGGGGAATGAAAGCGAGATCAGCGTCTCGGAGAACGCGACTGTCTCGACGACGGTCCTGGGAACGGAAGTGTCCAGTCAGACACCCACCTGGTGGGGCGGTATGCGAAAACACTGGGCCCCGGTTACGATGGGAGTCGTAACCGACGACGGACAGATGCGGCCGTGGCCCGACGGACCGTACGATCCCGGTGATCCCGTCACCGCCGAGCAGAACCTCAACGACCGAGAGACCCAGCTCTCCGAGTGGACTCACGAGTTCGAAGTCGAGGCGGGAGCGACGGTTTCGCTCCGAGCGACGCAGTGGTCGTGTGCCGACTACGACTACGCCGGGGCGGACGAGTACGACGGAACGACGTGGTACCACTACAACTGCGACGACCTCGGCTCGGTGAACCTCCGCACGGACGCGTCGGCGGGTGAGAACCCGGAGAACGTCAGAGTGCTCAAGAACGGCGACGAGATGCCGGTGATAGAGACGAGGTACCGGCAACGCAACGCCGAAGAAGTTCTCGGTCCACTACTCAACGAGACGGGGCACCTACAGCTTGAGGACAACCAAGCGGTGTTCCTCTTCGAGATCACCGACCCGGACGCTACGTGGGAGAGCGCGAAAGACGACATCGGCGACCCCAACTACAACGACGCGATCGTACTGTTGGAGATAGAGGATCAAGAGGGCAAGGAGGTCGCCGGCGGGTTCGAGATCAGACTGACGACGAACGAGGTCATCATCGAGACCACCAACGAGTGAGTGAATCGCTCAGCCTATCGAAATCGAACCGCTCGTCTCGGACTCGACCGAACCGTACCGTCACGGACCTGTCACGGCAGGATCCTCACCGTCACCTTGGTCGTCCGAACGAATACGGTATCGGCCTCGCACCTGTAGCCTGCTGCCGTCTGCTTCCATCCATCGCGTTCGGCGAACCACCTTTCCCAGGCCTTCTCGTGACGTGACTCCTCGACTCGGATCGTCACGTTTTGAGCCATGTCGGCCTCGTTGACGACGGTCCCGTTTTCCCGCCTCGGATAGTATATATCGGAGTCCTGCTTCGCGACTGTGACCAGTACCGATCCGTCCACACTCGTCGATGTGACGTTACCGCGGGGATCGATCTCGACCAACGAGATGATCGACTTCCCGTCTCGACACGTCACGCTCGGTGGGCGTGACACGAATCCGTAGTCGTCGTTCGTCCGTAGGACCGCTCCATTCTCGTAGCTTATCTCGGTCTCGTCTTTCGTGTACGAGAGTGAACCGGTTCGGACGGTCTCCGCGAAGGTCCCGTTATCGAGTCCAACAGACACGGTGAACCTCGCGGTACGGTCCAGCGATAGCGCGCCTCCCGAGAGTCGGAACTCGCCCGCCCGTGTCGGGGCATTTCCTCGCTCGATGTCGTGAAAGTTCTCCGCGAGCACCGACATCGCGCGCTCTGTGTTGTGTATCTGTTCCTCCTGTTGCTCCTCGGCGATAGCGGCGAATCCGCCGGTGTACACGGCGCTGACAGCGAGCAGGATGAGTGAAAACGAGAGGACGAATCCGACCATATCGCTCACGGCGCGCCCGTTCGCAGTCATGGCTGCGAACGCTCCATGCGGACCGCGGTCCCGTTGTGAACGAGTCTGATCTCCCCCCCGAAGGCGGTCGACTCGACGGTGTCGATGTCGTCTCGGACGGGGACCACGACCGGCGCTCCGATCGCCCGCGATTCGAGCACGAGGCAGGTGTCGGTCCGACAGTCTCCGGAATCCGATGTCAGTCGCACTCGGTAGCGCGAGTTCACGACCCGCTCAGGATGTGAGGTCTCAACGGTCATTGTCGAGTTCGTCGGGTCGGCGACGCGGTCCAGTGCCGTGAGTTCGGTCGCGATCCGTTCTCCGATCGTCGTGAGCTCGCCCTCTACCGCCCGCTCGCGTTGCGTCTCGACCGCGCCGCCCGCAGTGATTATGAGCCCGGCGATCAGCACGGAGGTAATCCCCATCGTGAGAACGTGTGTCAACGCGACCGAAACCCCCCGCCGGTCGCCCCGAAGCCGGTCTGTTACGCCGGGACCTCTCATTCCGAATCTCCCCCGATCCGAACCGTGATCTGCGACTCCGCGGACAGTTTGTCGCTCACGTATTCGACGTCGACGACGGCGGTCGACAGTTCGCGGCTCACGTACGGCTGGCCGTTACCCGGGTCGGTGTGGAAGTTCCCGGTCTCGACGTCGCTGGCCTCGTTGACGAGGATATGATACGCGCCGTCGGACCGGTGACCGTTTTCCACGCGAAGGTCGTACGGGGCGTTCAGTCCCGGAGCGAACGCGAAGCGCTGGGTCCCGTTGATCGCTCCACCAGTGACGTTCACCCGAGCCGCATTCCCCGAGACCGACTCACTGACCGTGGTTCCGTTGTCGTACGTGACCTCGACGCTGACGGCATTCGAGGGGGCTTGGCTAACGTTGAGGCGCCAATCACCGCCGTCCTCGCCCCGGGCGATGAACGTCGTCGGCGTCGGGCTCCGCGGTTCGATGACGAGCTCGAACGGGGTGGATTCGTTGAACGTCGCGTTATCCACGAGGGTCCAGTCGCTTCGGTTCGCCCGCGAGCGGACGGCTCGCGAGCGGTTGCGCTGCCGAAGGGCCTCCCTTTCGAGCTCGGACGCGCTCTCGTTCAGCGTCACACGAAGATACGCGGGCCGCCGGTCGACGATCTGCTCCGCCTTCCGTTCGCTGTAAACGGTCAACGTCGCGTTCAGCTCGTGGACGTCGACGTAGCCGTCTCGTTGTCCAATCCGGTCGGTGAGGCGGTCGACGTCCGTTCGAACGGCTTCCAACTGTCGCTCTACCTCGTTCATCTCTCCGAGAGAATTTCCGGGGTTGGTGTTTTGGGTGTAGATCGTAGAGTTCAGCACGACGACGAGTGCCAGTAGGCTCGCTGCCATCACGATCGCCCCCACGAGCATCAGTTGACCGCGGTCGTCGAGCTTCGTGATCACCAGACGACCACCCGCACTTCGACCACGTTTACCAGGGTCGGGTCGTCGAGGTCCTCGGCGTAGAACTTCGAGACGTTCCCTCCGAGGGTACCGCCGGGACTGTGTGTCAACTCCATCCCGTCGTGAAGCGCTATCGAACGGGTCGCGGTGACCGCGTTTCGACCGGGAGTTCCTTGGACGAACAGCGGCTCCGTCTCCGTCGTCTTCCCCTGCGTCTGATAATCCAGATAGACGTTGTACCGATAGAACCGGGAAGTGAACGTCTCTTCGAGGAGAAGGCACAGCGTGAGCGGCTCGTCCGCTATCGTTTCGGGGCAGGCATCGCCGGGCTGGTACGCGGTCGGCCACCCCGACTGTCCGTCCTGGGAGTCCCAGTACAGTGCGGCTTCAATAAGGGCGTTCCGCTCGTGAGCGGTCGCGAGAACGTCGTCCGTCTGCGTCCCCAACTGTGCCACCGTGTCCCGATCGATCGTTCCGGCCGTGGTGGGCGTAATTACCACCGCAGTCGTCGCTAATAGCAGCGCCGTGAGGACCACGATTGCGGAAATAACGCCTTCGAGAGTGTACGCTTGTCCGCGGTCCGCGTCGGACGGCGGTCGCCGTTTCGGCGGACCGGCTACCATAGTCGCACCTCGATACGACAGGTGGCCGTACAAGTGTGGTTCCCTACGTAGCCCGACTCCGGGACGACGACGCGTGTCGCAGCCGCCGTAGACTCGCCCTGATACGGTGGGCCGACTGTGTGTTGGACCGTCCCGTTTCCGTCGACGAGCGTCACGTTCACTTCGCTCCCTTCTGCCGTCGGTATTCCGTCCAAGTTAGACTCGTTCGCGAAAAACGAGTCAGCTCCAGCGCCGTCGAGCACGTTCTTCGAGTCTGGTTGAGTAATCTCCGCGAGGACTTCGGCGGCGTACCTGTCGGCCTGTGTGGTCTGTGAAGCGTCAACAGGCGCCGTAAACGGTGTGAAGAGAGTCGGAATGAATCCCACGACGAACGCAGTCGTGAGGAGAAATATCGACACCCCGATAACGTAGTCTTGGAGCGTCTGGCCGCGACGATCCGAGGCGAGTCGCTTCGGTTTACGAGGTGGTGTCACTTCGAGTTACCTTGCGATCGTTACGCAGTGTTTGCGTTGCGCGGGATACTCGCTGTTGTTATGCGTCCGATCTCCGTCGGACAGAGGACCGACTTCGGAGAGTAGCTCCGTACGAGATGGGAGAGTAACTGATATTCGGACAGAGTCGATATATAAAAAACGCGGTTGGATTATTAATTCTAATAAATCACAGGCAGCACTCTCGGACCGACCTCGCATCTGCGAGAAGCTCGTTGAGACCCAGGTAGAGGATTCGTTTCCCGTTGTGACCGTCCCATCGGCGAATGTCGGTACTCCGTCGAGGACCGTCTGCGCGCGGTCAGCCGACATAGATCCACACCCCCAGCGCCAGCGTCATCAGGACCACGGCGTACTTGACGCCCGAGATAAGCTCCGCGTCGCGGATGTAGCCGCTGATGAACCCGGAGAGGACCGCCTGGATCGTCACCGCGTGGAAGAACAGCATCGAGAGCACGTCGGGGTCGATGCCGCCGCCGCCGCCGAACCCGGCCCCGCCGGTGCTCCCGGCGCCGTCGCTCTGCGCGACCAAGTCGCCCATCACGTCGATGAACTGCGTCTGGAGGATGGCCATCACGCCGAGCAGCGTGACGTACGTCATCACGATGATCGCCACCTGCATCCGGGTCCGCGACTTCCGCTCGCGCTCGATGTCGTCCTGGTTCTCCGAGGCCTGCGCGGCCGTCGTGAGCACATCCGTGATCTGCGAGGACGCCTCCTGCGCCTCGGCGATCAGCTTCACCGTCCGCGCGAGCCGCGGCACCGCGTAGGCGTTGTTGAACTCGACGAGCGCGTCACGGAGGCTCATCCCGTAGTTCACCTTCGCGTGGATCACCTCGAACTCCTCAGCGAGCTTGCCGGTCGAGGTCTCCGAGACCGTGCGCACCGATTCGAGCAGCGTCTGGCCGGTGTCGTTCGCCGAGGAGAGCTTCCGGAGCGTCTCCGAGAGCTTCCCGGTCACCGCCCGCCGCGAGCGCTGGTGCCACTCGTAGAACACCCCGAGCGGGACCAGCACGACGTAGAGGGGCACGTAGACCCAGACGAACGCCGACCACACCGGGCGGGCGATCCAGCCGTCGACCGTCGTCGGCGCCGACCCGGCCGCGGCCGCGACGACGACCAGCGCGAGCGCCGCGGGCACGGTCAACGCGAGGGTGTACGGCGGGTTCTCGCGGAGGAAGAGGTGCGGCGCCGAGAGGATCTCCATCGTCTTGTGGGTCCCCTCGCGGTCGCGGATGCGGTCGAAGACGCCGAACGTCCCGACGAACGCCTCCACGAGCCCGAAGTGGAAGAGCCCCTCCCGGCTCGTCTGTCGGAGGCGCTCGCTGCCACCGTCGGGCTGGAGGTAGCCGTCGCCGGGGTCGTCCTGTTTCACCGTCGAGACCAGCACGAGGAAGCCGACGCCGACCAGGGGGATGAGCAGGTACACCGTGACGTACAGCAGGCGGTCGTCGGCCTCGCCCATCATCCCCATGATGACGAGGATGATGATGAGAAGCAGCGGGAACAACGAGAGCGTCATGTACATCTCGCCGAACAGCTCCAGGGTCTCCAAGGTCATCTCGCGCTCCTGTTTCGACGTGCGGAGGTGCTTCTCCTTTTTGTCCTTCAGGAAGCCCTCCATGTCGCCGCCGGAGTTGACGATGGAGAGCATGTCGGCGAGGAACTGCGAGAGCTCGTCGGAGGGGGTCTCCATGGACTGCTGGCGGATCGCGTTCCGGTAGTCGGTGCCGAAGTACTCCGTCTCGTTGACGATGCTCTGGAACTCGCGTGACACCTCGCCGTAGGTGTCCTCCGCCGTCGCCATCGCGCGGAGGATCTCCAGCTGGTTCAGCCCGCCGACGGAGAGCGCGTACATGAACGACACCGAGTCCGCGAGCAGGAGGTTGATCTCCCGCTTCCGCGAGGAGGCGCGCGAGTACGGGACCGCGACGAGGCCGCCGAACCCGATCGCGAACCCGATCGAGCCGAAGACGAGCCCGCTGAGGAGCACCGCGGTCGGCACGACGAGCGAGCGGAGCAGCTCTTGGATCGCCGTCGTCGGCGCCGGCACGCCGAGCGAGAGCGTCGACGGGTCGACCAGCCCCAGCGAGAACACGCCGTAGCCGACCAGCGTGCCGAGCGCCCAGAGCAGCCCGCCGACCAGCAGGCCGACCGCCAGCGCCAGTGAGACGTACATCTCGACCTGGTCGGGCATCCGCGCCTCCGCGAGCTTGCGCTCCACGTCCGCGACGAAGTCGCCGTCGGGGTCGAACAGCAGCTCGAACACCGGGTAACACAGCTCCGCGAGGACGTTCGCGTCGACGCCGCCGTCGCCCGCGTCCACGTCGAGACTCACGGGACGGCCCTCACGAGGAACACGGCGTCACCCGTCCTCCGCGGGCTCGACGGCGTCGAACCCCCATTCGTCGATGTCGTCGCCCGTTCCGTCGTCAGCCTCGTCGGGGTCGTCCCCCTGCTCGGTCTCGTCGGCATCCTCCGCTTCATCTGCTGTGTCTGCCGTGTCAGGCTCGTCCGCCGCGTCAGGCTCGTCCGCCCCGTCCAACTCGTCCGTGTCGGACTCCTCGCCGTCGCCGACCTCCGCGGAGGGCTCGCCGTCCACGGGCTCTGCGGCGCTGAACCCCTCGCTCACGTCGGGGGACGCGTCGGCGCCGCCGCCCGCGCCGGCGTCGGGCGGGGCGCCGGGCTCGGAGGGGCCCGCGGGCGAGGAGAGCACGTCGACGCCCTCGTCGAACGGCTCGCCGAAGTCGATGCCGTCGAGGTCGCCCGAGCCGTCGCCCACCGCCTCGGCGACCCCCTCGAAGTCGCCGTGCGCGGGGTCCGGCGAGGGCGTCCCCGAGGGGCCCGCGCCCCCCAGGTCGGAGGGCGTCTCGTCGGCGTCGTCGACGCCGTCCGCGTCGGCCGCACCGGGCGCCGGTTCCGGGCCGGCCGGCTCGTCGTACGCCGCGTCCGCCTCGCGGGCCGCCTCAGCGAGGGCCTCGTGGTCGCTCGCCGGGGCGGCCTCCACGTCGCCCGCGTGGTTCATCTCCAGGAGGGCGTCGGCGACGGAGTCTGGGACCTGCCCGCGGTACGTCTCGAAGAGGTCCTCGGCGGCGTCGAGTATCCCGGCGGCCTCCGCCTCGCCGTCCGCGTCCGGCGTCGGGCGGGGGACGAGCGCCTCCTTCTCGCGGTCGACGTTGATGAGGACCGACTCCATCTCGCGGAGGTCCTCCAGCGAGCGCTCGAGCTCCTCGTTGGCCATCAGCGCGAGCACCGTCTCCGGGTCGTTGATGAACGCCTGGAACGTCGCCGCCACCTGCGCGTAGCTGTTGAGTCCGCGGTCGATGAGGTAGGCCAAGACGACCCGGCGCTTCCGCAGCTCCTCGTCGAGGGTCGCCCGGCTCCAGCCGCGGTCGAACATGATGTCTTCGAGCGTGTTCGAGTCGCCCATCTGGAGGAACTCGTCCGTCTCCGCCTGCCACTGGAACACGTCCTGAACGTTGATCTCGTCGTTCTCGGCGTCGTAGTGGTTGATCTCGGTGATCGACTTGTTCCGGCGCACCTTCTTGCCCTGAACGCGGGTCGAGGTCTGGATCGAGACCAAGTCGAGCGCCGTGAACATCGTCTTCGAGACGTTGATCGGGTCGGTGGTGAACCGCTTGAGCACCTCGCCGACGGAGTCGGCGTGGAACGTGGTGTAGGTGGTGTGACCGGTCGACATGACCTGGAACGCCGTCCGCCCCTCCTCGCCGCGGATCTCGCCCATCACGATGTAGTCGGGGCGCTGACGGAGCGCGGCCTCCAGCAGGTCGAACTCGTCGATATCGCCCTTGTCGTCGTCCGAGAAGGAGGGTCGGGTGACGGAGGCGATCCAGTTGCGTTGCGGGAGTTCGACCTCGCGGGTGTCCTCGATGGAGACGATCTTCGCGTTCGAGGGGATGAACAGGGAGACCGCGTTCAGGCTCGTCGTCTTCCCGGAGGCGGTGCCGCCGGCGAAGATCAGGCTCTTGTGGTTCTCGATGGAGAGCCAGAGGAACGCCATCTCGTCGAGCGAGAAGGTCTTCCAGTTGATCAGGTCGATCGGCGTGAAGGGGACGTCGTTGAACTGCCGGATCGTGTAGTTGGTCCCGTGGTCCGACACCTCGCGGCCGAGGGTGAGCTGGGCGCGGGAGCCGTCCGGGAGCGTGGCGTCGACCTGCGGCCGGCGCTTCGAGATCCCCTTCCCGGAGCGCTGCGCGAGCTTCACGACGAAGTCGTCGAGCTCGTCGGTGCCGTGGTAGACGTTGGTGATGATCTGCTCGTACTCGGAGTGGTAGACGAAGACGGGGGAGTTGTACCCGTCACAGGAGATGTCCTCGACGTTGATGTCGTACTTGATCGGGTCGATCCGCTCGTAGCCGACGAAGTCGCGCTTCAGGTAGTACAGGAGCTTCTCGACCTGGTGGGCGGACAGCGTGCGGGCGTCCTCCGCGAGCACCGCGGGCTCGGGCCGGGCGGTGATCGCCGGCGGGTCGTCCGGCTCCTCGGTCGGCGGCTCGTAGCCGAGCGACTCCGCGATCCGCCCGGCGATCCCCTCCGTCGGGTCGATGCCGAAGCGGTCGACCAGCGTGTCGGCGATGCCCCGCTCGTCCTCGTCGTCCTCGTAGAGCCCGTAGCGATCGAGGAGCGTGCGCGCCTCCTCGACGATCACCTCCTCGCGGAACGCCTCGTCGCCGCCCGCGATCGACTCGTCGGCGTACTTGATCGAGGTCCGGAGCTTCCCGGTGAGGAACTCCGTGAGCTCCGCCTCGATCTCGGTGCGGTACGGCTGGACGGCGTAGTACTTCGCCTCGTTCTCCTTCCGCGACCGGAAGACGATGACGAACGCGTACGGCTTGTTCACCCAGTAGCGCTCCTCCTCCCGGAAGTGGGTCTTCTTCTGCATCGGCACCGCCTTCTCCAGGTCGTACCGGTTCGTCAGCGTGGTGTGGCCCTCGTCGGTCGAGAAGAACGCGTCCTCGTCGACTTCGGGGTTCACGTCCACGGTCCGCTCGTCGACGAGGTCGGCGAGATCGGCCGCGGCGCTCCCGCCCGCGCCGAGCAGTTCCTCGGTGCGGTCCGGGTCGAACCCGAGCGCCTCCGTCTTGTCCTCGTGGGTGAACTCCAGCGGGATCGACTCGCCCTCCTCGTTCTCCTCGGTCGGCGGGTTCCCGTCCTCGTCGAGGAAGAACTCCTCGCGGTAGTTCTCCCACGTGTAGTACCCCTTCAGCACCGGGACCGAGTACGGGTCGTAGCGGGCCGCGCACATGTCCCAGAGGACGTCGCCGACCGCGGCGGCCGCGCGGACCCGGTAGTCGGTCTCGCTCGGGTCGAATCCCAGCAGCGTCGCCGGGTCGAAGTCGACACGGTCCCACTCGTCGGGTGTCGGCGCGCGAGAGGGCACAGACTCCACCGCGTCGGGGCGCGCCACGACGACGCCCGCGACCCCGCCCCGGCCCACCGGTCCGTCGAACACCGTGTCCGGGCCGGGGTCGGCGTCGGGCACCGGCGTCGCGTCCGCGGTCGCCGCCGGGCCGGGGTCGGCATCGGGCACCGGCGTCGCGTCCGCGGTCGCCGCCGGTCCGTCGTCGGGGTCGCCGTCGGCTTCGACGTCGTCCGCGGTGTCCGAATCGCCGTCGGCCGCGTCGCTCCGAACCGGACGCCGCGGCGCGGCGACCCGCTCGCCCGTCGGGACGACGGTAGCACCGTCGAGGACGACCGCGTCGGTCCCGACGACGAGCGTGCCGCGGTCGGGGGTGCCGCGGCCCGGGACGGCCGTTTCCCCGTCCGCCTCGAACGGCTCGTCGACGCCCGGCGCGCGGAGCACGTCTTCGGCCCCGTCCGGGCGGTGGTACGCGACGGCGTCGGCCGGGACGGCGGGCTCGTTCGGCACGTCCGCGTACACGCGTTCCGCCTCGTCCTCGCGGCCGCGCTCGACGAGCAGCGACCGCCAGGTGTACCTGTCGGTGACGGCCGGGACGGTCTCCGCGGCCGTGTCCGGGTCGTCGAGCGGCTCGCCCTCGCCGGTCCCTCCAGTCCCGTCGCCGTCCGCGTCCGGCTCGCGGGTCCAGCCCGGGTCGCCGCCCGCGTCGGAACCGGACGCCGAAGTGCCACCCACCGGACCGGACCGCTGGGCGGACCGCTCGGCGTCCTCGCTGTCCATAGTCTCGGGAACTGCTCATCCGTTGAAAAAGGTGTCTCGCTAAACACCGCGATTGATAATCACGGGGGACGGGCGCTTTTTAGTCGCTCGGGCACCGACCGGTGCGCGTGTCTCGCTTCGACGGCGTCCGCCGCCTGCGACGGCTCCGCAGCCCGCGGGTCAGGCGGCGGGTCCGTGCCGCCCTCGCCGAGGAGCTATTGGGCGCGCCGCGGAGCTTCGCCGCCGTCTGCGCGTTCACCCTCTTCATGCTCGGCGTCGGCGTCGCGTACTACGCGCCGACCGCGGGGACCGTGCCGCCGGCGCTGTGGCCGCTGTACGCCGACTCAGCGGTCACCGTCGCGCTCGGAGGCGGCGTCCTCGCCGCGATCGCGCCGACCGTCAGGCGGGGCGACCCGCTCGCGGAGGCGCCCGCCTCGCGCGGACTGGCGTACCTCCAGACGATCGCCTTCGTCTGGCTCGTCCAATTCGGCCTCTGGCCGCTGGTCTCGCTGAACCTCGCGTTCGCCGAGTACGTCGCCGCGCCCGACGCCTGGATCTACTACTGGGGCGTGATCGGCACGCACCTGCTGTTCGTGGGGCTCGCGCTGCTGTTCCCGGCGTTCGGCCGCACGACGCGCGGCGCGCTCGCGACGGCGCTGGCGCTCGGCGTCGCGAACGTCGGCCTCGATTACGGGCTCGGCTACCACCCGCCGCTGCTGTACGAGCCCGGCGCCGGGCTCGCGGCCGCGACGCTGGCCATCGCGGTCGGAGCGGTCGCGCTCGCGGCGCGGTCCTTCCCGCGGCTTGACGAGGACGCGAGCTGAGAAGCGGGCCGGACCGGAACGTCAAATAACCGGGCACCGATCGGCCGACATGGCCGAGGAATACGACAAACTGGTCCGAGACGAAATTCCGGAGATCATCGAGGCGGACGGCGGGTGAGCGCAGACGCACGTCGCCGGCGAGGATGAGTACGCGGACCGGCTCGCCGCGAAGCTGGCCGAGGAGACCGCGGAGTACCGAGAGACCCGCGACCCGCGGGAACTGGCGGACGTGCTCGAGGTTGTCCACGCGCTCCGCGAACTGAGCGGACTCACCGCCGAGGAGCTGGACGAGATGCGGTCCGAGAAGGCCGAGCGACGGGGGCGGTTCGACGAACGGATCGTCCTCGAACGGGTCGAGGAGTAGTCGCACTCAATGGGTTACCGGCGGGCGCGGCGGGACCAATACGAGACGGACGAAGTGAGTCTCGCGTGGTTCGAGTCCCCGGACCGCTACTGCTCACTTCGTTCGCGGGTAGCAGGCGCGGCGGGATCCACGCGAGCGAACGCAGTGAGCGAGCGTGGAGCCAGTCGCGCCCGTGACTGAGCGAAGCGAAGTCACGGGCGCGACGGGATTCGAACCCGCGATCGAGAGGTTAGGAACCTCTCGCCCTGTCCGCTAGGCCACGCGCCCAGAACGGGTGGAGAAAACGGTACGGCGGGGATCGGTCGGCGTCGGGGCCGGCTTACGCGCTCGTTTCCTTTTCGGTCTCGGTCTCCAGCTCGTCGAGGTCGTCGTCCTCGTCGTCGAGCGTCGAGTCCGCGCTCTTGCCGTCTTGCATGTCTTTCAGTTCTTCTTCGACCTGTTCGCGGCCCTTCTTGAACTCGCCCATCGCCTGGCCGGTCGACCGAGCGAGCTTCGGGATCTTGTTCGCCCCGAACAGCAGGACCAGCACGAGCAGGATTATGAGGAGTTCCGGCCCCGCCGGAATGCCGCCGATCAGTGGAATCGCACTTGTCATCTCTGTCTCGCTGTAGCCCTGTGTCGATTATAGTCTTTTTGCCTCGTCGAGTCGCCGCACGGCGCCTCGCGCGGCGCGACGGGCCGAGCGAACGGCGTCGTCGCTCGGGCGCCGATCGGCCGACGGTCGGCCTTTCGCGCACGGCCCGACCGGGTCAGTCGGGGCGTGCGAGCCGCGCGAAGTACCAGTCGCCGTCGTAGCGGACGAGCGGGGCGACGCCGTCGTCCGTCGAGACGGCGTCGACGACGGCCGCGAACGGGTCGGAGAGCGGCGGAGCCTCCGCGTACTCGGAGTCGATCGCCGCGTCGAGGACCGCGCGCTGGTCCCCGGTCGGGTCGGCGAGCGAGCGGCCGCGCTCCTCGCCGACGGCCTCGCGGAAGTCACGCTGCGACGAGGCGACGCGGTCGGCGCGGACGGCGACGGTCCGTACCTCGACCGACCGCTCCTCCGCGAACGAGAACCGGAGGAGTTCGCCGTCCCACGCGACCCGCTGGCCGTCGTTCTCGGGGACGAATCGGGAGCGCTCCCGCCGCTCGGCGGACGCGTACGCGAAGGTGACCTCGAACGGCGGGTAGTGTGGCGCGTGGACGAGCGACGCGTCCCCGAGCGCGTCGAGGACGGTGTCCCAATCGTGGTCCGGGAGGTCCGCGAAGGGGACGCTCGACGGGGGACCGAAGAAGAAGGAGTCGACTGCGTCGACCGCCACCGTGTACCCGTAGCCCGGTGCCGCGACGGAATCGACCGTCTCGGTCTCGATCCGGTAGTACTCGGGGCCGTCGGCGACGACGTACGGCGCCGAGACGTCGGGGCCGTAGTACCCGTCGACGGCGGCTTCCCCGCCGTCGATCGCGGTTCGGACGGCCGCCCGTCCAGCGTGTCCGACGAAGTCGACCGGGGTGCTGAACTCGTTCGAGACGCCGACCGGCGAGGCCTCGCCGAGCCGCAGCACCGTCCGCGAGCGAGTGTCGTCCGACGAATCGTCCGTGAGACAGCCGGAGAACCCAGTCAGCGAGGCGGTCGCGGTCATCAGCGCCACTTGTCGGCGGGAGGGGCCGCGTGGAGGGCGAGACATCGCCGGCACTTCGTCGGCAGCGCACTTGATTCCGTCCCCGACCGCGGAACGCGTTGCCCAGGCTGCCGGCTGAAGGCGGGCGGGGAGTCCGGGATTCCGGTCCGGGATCCGCCGTCGAAACCGTGATACGCCCGGCCGACGACGACCCGGTATGCCAGACGTCGGCGACGACGCCCCAGACTTCACCGGATCGCTCGTGGACGGCGACATCGCACCGTTCGAACTCTCCGACCACCTCGGCGACGAGCCGGTCGTCCTCGCCTTCTTTCCGGCGGCCTTCTCGAACACCTGTACCGACGAGATGGAGGCGCTCCGCGACGGGTTCGACCGCGACGACTGTACGCTGTTCGGCGTGAGCACCGACCTCCCGCACGCGCTCGGCGCGTACCGCGCGCAGTACGACCTCCCGTTCGCCCTGGTCGGCGACCCCGACCACCGCGCGATCGAGGCGTACGACGTGATCGAGGCGTTCGAGCACTACGGCGTCGAGACGGTCGCGCAGCGCGCCGTCTTCGTGATCGACGAGGTCGGGACCGTGACCTACCGCTGGCTCGCGGACAACGCCGGACAGGAGCCGGACTACGAGGAGCTGGCCGCGGCGGTGGCGGAGGCGAGCGCCTGACGGGCGCGACGCCCGGGTCTGCGGTGGCCTCGCTCAGGCCGGATCGCGGAGCGAGTCGAGCGCCTCGGGGTTCTCCATCGAGGAGAGGTCTCCCGGGTCCTCGCCGACGTACACCGACTCGATCGCGCGACGGATGATCTTCCCCGACTGCGTCTTCGGGAAGGCGTCGACGAACAGCAGCTCGCGCGGCCGGAACGGCTTACCGTGCTCGTCGCCCACCAGCGCGCGGAGCTCCTCGCGGAGGTCGTCGCTCGGGTCGACGCCCGGTTCGAGCACGACGTACGCGACGACCGCGGTGCCGGTGGTGTCGTCGGGGACGCCGACCGCCGCCGCCTGATTGACGGCGTCGTGGTCGATGAGGACGCCCTCGATCTCCGCCGGTCCCACCTTCCGGCCCGCGACGTTCAGGGCGTCGTCGGCGCGCCCGTGGAGGAACCAGAAGCCGTCGTCGTCCCTCTGTGCGAAGTCGCCGTGGTCCCACAGGTCGGGCCACGTCGACCAGTACTCGTCGAGGTAGCGCTCGTCGCCCGACCACAGCGACTTCGTCATCGAGGGGCAGGAGTCGCGCGCGACGAGGTAGCCGCGCTCGCCGGACTCCTTCACCGACTCGCCGGTCTCGTCGACGATGTCGATGTCCATCCCGAGCCCCGGCCCGCCGAGCGTACAGGGCTTCAGCGGCTGGTTCGGCATCGGCATGAGGAAGCAGCCGCAGATCTCCGTGCCGCCGGAGATGTTGATTATCGGGCACTCGCCGCCGCCGACCGCGTCGTGGAACCAGCGCCACGACTCGGGGTCCCACGGCTCGCCGGTGGAGCCCAAGATTCGGAGCGAGGAGAGGTCGTGTCCCTCAACCCACTCGTCCCCGTGCTTCCGGAGCGCCCGGATCGCGGTCGGAGAGATGCCGAACTGCGTGATCGAGTGTCGGTCGATCAGCTCCCAAAAGCGGTCCGGCTCGGGGTGGTCCGGCGCGCCCTCGTACATCACCACCGTCCCGCCGAACGCGTGGTTGCCGATCAGCGTCCACGGGCCCATCATCCAGCCGATGTCCGAGACCCAGAAGAACCGGTCCGCGGGCTTCTGGTCGAAACCGAAGTGGATCTCCTTGGCGCACTGCGTGAGGACGCCGGCGTGGGTGTGGACGATCCCCTTCGGCTCACCGGTCGTCCCCGAGGAGTACAACAGCATAGACTCCTGGTCGCTCGGGAGGCGCTTCGTCTCGTACGTCGCGGGCTGCGAGCCGACCGCCTCGTCCCACGTCCGGTCGCGGTCGTCGTTCCACGGGACGGGGTCGGCGCCCGTATCGTCGCTCGCGGGCGTCGCGCCCAGCCTGTCGTACACGACCACCTCCTCGACCTGCCCGGCGTCGGCGATCGCGTCGTCCGCGGTCGCCTTCAGCCGGACCTCGTCGCCCCGTCGGTAGAACCCGTCGCCGGTGAACAGCACCGCGGGCTCGGCGTCGTCGATCCGCGTCGCGGTCGCCTCGCGTCCGAAGCCGGAGAAGATCGGGACGGCGATCGCGCCGACCTTCAGGCAACCGTAGAGGATCGAGACGACCTCGGGCACCATGGGCATGTAGAGGCCGACCGTGTCGCCGGTCTCGATCCCGGCCTCGGTCAGGTAGTTCGCGACGCGGTCGCTCTGCCTGCGGAGCTCGTGGAACGTGACCTCGCGGACGTCGCCCGGCTCGCCCTCCCAGATCAGCGCGACGCGGTTGCGGTTCGGAGCGTCGACCGCGGCGTGGCGGTCGACGACGTTGTGCGCGACGTTGATCTCCCCGCCGGGGTACCAGTCGGAGAACTGCGGGCCCTCGGCGTCGTCCCGGACGGCGTCGTAGTCGGCGTAGAAGTCGATGTCGAGGTAGTCGACGATCTCGTCCCAGAACCAGTCGACGCCCGACTCGGGCTCGCCCGCGATCTCGGAGGTAGTGCGTTCGATGAGCGCCTCGTAGTCGTCGATCCCGTACTCCCGCATGAACGCGGCGACGTTCGTCGACTCGGCGAACGCCTCGCTCGGTTCGTGTACGACCTCGTCTATCCCCTCGTACTCGTCCATCTCGCCCGGTGATTTTCGCGGCGACAGTAAGTAACTTTCCTGAAAGACTACGGTGGCTCGGCACACTCGCCCGTACGGACCACGTCCACGTCGACGGGAGCGTCGCCGTCGTTGCGGACCGCAAGGTCGAGTCGGCTCGGCTCGGGGTCACCGAGACAGCCGGCCGCCGCGCCGGCCGGCGCACCGAGGCCCGCCGCGAGGGGGCTCCGTCGTTCCATGGCGACCGGTCGTCGGGGCGGGAGTTCAACACCGCACACCGCGGCGGTGTGAGCCCGCGAAGAGAAAGTCGGCGTCCGGTCCGCTATTCGTCGTCGGTCTCGGCGTCGTCGTCACCCTCGTCGTCCGCGGCCGCGTGGACCGACTCGGGGACGATGTCGACGGAGGCGACCTCGTCGTCGGGGTCGAGGTTCATCACGATGACCCCCTTCGTGTTGCGGCTCACCGTCGATATCTCCTCGACGCGGGTCCGCATGATCTGCCCGGCGGCGCTCATCGCGATCAGGTGGTCGCCGTGGGTGACCGCCTCGATGGCGACGACCTCGCCGTTGCGGTCGCCGGTCTTGATGTCGACGAGCCCCTTCCCGTTCCGCGACTGCGGGCGGTACTCGTCGAGGTCGGAGCGCTTCCCGTAGCCGTTCTCCGTGACGGTGAGCACCCAGTTGTGGTAGCCGTCGTCGATGGCGGCGACGCCCGCGACGGCGTCGCCCTCGCGGAGGTCGATGGCGATCACGCCGCGGGCCGTGCGGCCCATCGCGCGGGCGTCCGACTCGTCGAAGCGGATCGCCATCCCGTCGCGGCTCCCGATGACGATGTCGCGCTCCCCGTCGGTCACCTCGACGTCGACCAGCTCGTCGCCGTCCTCCAGCCGGATCGCCCGGATCCCGGTCGACCGGATGTTGCCGAACTCCTCGACGGCGGTCCGCTTGATGTACCCGTCGCGGGTGACCATCGTGAGGAACTCGTCGTCGTCCAAGTCCTCCGTATTGACCACCGACTCGATCTCCTCGCCGTCGTCGAGGTCGAGGAGGTTGACCGCGGACTTCCCACGGGCAGTGCGGGACATCTCCGGGATCTCGTAGGTCTTCAGCTCGTAGATCTGGCCGTGGTTCGTGAAGACGAGCAGGTAGTCGTGGGAGTTGGCCGCGAACACCGAGGAGACGCGGTCGCCCTCCTTCAGGCCGGTGCCGATGATCCCCTTGCCGCCGCGGTTCTGCGCGCGGAACTCGTCGAGCGGCATCCGCTTGATGTAGTCGTCCTCGCTCATCACGACGACCTGCTCCTCTTCCGGGATCAGGTCCTCGTGAGTCACGTCGCCCGCGTCCTCGATGAAGCTCGTGCGGCGCTCGTCGTCGTACTCGGCCTTGATCGCCTGCAGCTCGTCGACGATCACTTGGTCGAGCTCGTCGGGGTCCGAGAGGATGGTCTCCAGCCGCTCGATCCGGGCCTTGACCTCCTCGTACTCCTCCTCGATCTCCGCCGTCTCCATCGACGTGAGCGATCCGAGCTGCATCCGGACGATGTGGGCCGCCTGCGCCTCGGTGAAGTCGAACGCGGACTCCAGCGCGGTCTTCGCGGCGTCGCGGTCGTCGGAGTCCTGGATCGTCTCGACGACGCTGTCGACGTTGTCGAGCGCCTTCAGGCGCCCTTCGAGGATGTGCGCGCGGTCCTCGCGCTCGGCGAGCTCGTGCTCGGAGCGGCGGCGCACGACCTCGCGCCGGTGGTCGACGTAGTGTTCGAGCGTCTGCTTGAGGTCGAGCACCTGCGGCGAGCCGTCGACCAAGGCGAGGTTGATGACGCCGAACGTGCGTTCGAGGTGGCTCTCTAACAGCTGGTTTTTCACCACGTCCGCCATCGCGTCGCGCTTCAGCTCGACGACGATCCGGATCCCGTCGCGGTCGGACTCGTCGCGGAGGTCGCGGATCCCCTCGATGGCGCCCTCGTTTACGTCCTCGGCGATGCGCTCGACCAGCCTGGACTTGTTCTGCTGGAAGGGGAGCTCGCTGATGACGATCCGGCCCTCCTCCTCGTCGACCTCGAACTCCGCGCGGACGCGGATCCGGCCGCGACCGGTCTTGTAGGCCTTGTGGACCGCGTTCCGCCCGACAATGTTCGCGCCGGTCGGGAAGTCCGGCCCCTTGACGTGCTCCATCAGGTCCTCGACGCTCGCGTCGGGCGTCTCGATCAGCTCGACGGTGGCGTCGACCACCTCGCCGAGGTTGTGCGGCGGGATGTTCGTCGACATCCCGACGGCGATGCCCGACGAGCCGTTGACGAGCAGGTTCGGGAACGCGGCCGGGAGCACTTCGGGCTCCTCCAGGCGGTCGTCGTAGTTCGCCTGGAAGTCGACGGTGTCGCGCTCGATGTCCGCCATGAGCTCCTCGGCGATGGGGGCCATCCGGGCCTCCGTGTACCGCATCGCGGCCGGCGGGTCGCCGTCGACCGAGCCGAAGTTCCCCTGGCCGTCGACGAGGGGGTAGCGCATCGAGAAGTCCTGGGCCATCCGCGCGAGCGTGTCGTAGATGGCGCTGTCGCCGTGCGGGTGGTAGTCACCCATCGTCTCGCCCACGACAGAGGAGGACTTGCGGTGCGCGGAGTTGCTCGTCACGCCCGCCTCGTTCATCGCGAAGAGGATCCGGCGGTGGACTGGCTTGAGCCCGTCGCGTACGTCGGGGAGCGCCCGCCCCGCGATGACGGACATCGCGTAGTCGATGTACGACTGCTCCATCTCGTCTTCGATGCGCGCGTTCGTCACCTGCGCGGCGCGCACGTCGCCGGGGTCGGCGTCGGGACTTTCCGAGCTCATATGTCCACCCACTCCGCTTCGGTCGCGTGCTCCTTGATGAACTGCTTCCGCGGCTCGACCGCGTCGCCCATCAGCACGTTGAACATGCGGTCCGCGGCGGCCGCGTCGTCGACGTTAATGCGCTTGAGACGCCGGTTTTCCGGGTCCATAGTGGTATCCCACAGCTGGTCGGGGTTCATCTCGCCGAGCCCCTTGAACCGCTGGACCTGCGTCGGGTTGCCGTCGCACTTCTCCTCGATGATCCGGTCGCGCTCCGCCTCGGTCATCGCGTCGTACGTGTTCCCGCGGTAACGGACGCGGTACAGCGGGGGCTGGGCCGCGTACACGTAGCCGGCCTCCAGGAGGGGCTTCATGTGGCGGTACAGCAACGTGAGAAGCAGCGTCCGGATGTGGGCGCCGTCGACGTCGGCGTCCGTCATCAGGATGATCTTGTTGTACCGGACGTCGTCGATGTCGAACTCCTCGCCGATGCCCGCGCCGATCGCGGTGATCAGCGCGCGGATCTCGTCGTTCTCTAAGATCCGGTCGAGGCGGTGTTTCTCGACGTTGAGTATCTTCCCCTTCAGCGGGAGGATCGCCTGGTTCTCGCGGTTGCGGCCCTGCTTCGCGGAGCCGCCCGCGGAGTCGCCCTCGACCACGAACAGCTCCGCCTCCTCCGGGTCGCGGGTCTGACAGTCGGCCAGCTTCCCGGGCAGCGCGGTGGATTCGAGCGCCGACTTCCGGCGGGTGAGCTCCTCGGCCTTCTTCGCGGCCTTCCGGGCGCGCGCGGCCTCGGCGGCCTTGTGGACGACCTTCTCCGCCGTGTCGGGGTTCTCCTCGAAGAAGGTGCCGAGCTTCTCGTGGGTCGCGGACTCGACGACGCCGCGCACCTCGCTGTTGCCGAGCTTCGTCTTCGTCTGCCCCTCGAACTGCGGGTCGGGGTGTTTCACCGAGACGACCGCGGTGAGGCCCTCGCGCACGTCTTCCCCTTTGAGGTTCGCGTCGAGGTCGTCGACGAGCCCGTGCTCGTTGGCGTAGTCGTTGACCGTCCGCGTGAGCGCGGTCTTGAAGCCGGTGAGGTGGGTGCCGCCCTCGCGGGTGTTGATGTTGTTCGCGAACGCGTGGACGGAGCCCTGGAGCTCCTCGGTCGCCTGCATCGCGACCTCGACCTGGACGCCGTCGGTCTCGTCCTCGAAGTAGATGACCTCCTCGTGGATCGGCGAGCGCGTCTCGTTGAGGTACGCGACGAACTCGCGGATCCCGCCGTCGTACTTGAACGTCTCCGCGGTGTCGTCGCGGTCGTCGACGAGACGGATCTCGACGCCGGAGTTGAGGAAGGCGAGCTCGCGGAGCCGGTTCGCGAGCGTCGACGTCTGGAACTCCGTCGTCTCGAATATCTCCGCGTCGGGCCAGAATCGGATCTCCGTCCCGGTCGACTCGTCGCCGTCCATGTCGCGGACGCGCTCGAACCCGTCCTCCGCGGGCTCTCCCCCGGCGAACCGGTGGCGGAAGACGCCGCCGTCGCGCTTGACCTCGACCTCCAAGCGCTCGGAGAGCGCGTTGACGACGCTGACGCCGACGCCGTGGAGCCCCCCCGAGACCTGGTACGACTTGGAGTCGAACTTCCCGCCGGCGTGGAGGACGGTCAGGATGACCTCCAGCGCGGGCCGGTCGTACTCCTCGTGGGTGTCGACCGGGATCCCGCGCCCGTCGTCGCTGACGGAGACGGAGCCGTCCTCGTGGATCCGCACCTCGATCTCCTCGCAGTACCCCGCGAGCGCCTCGTCGATGGAGTTGTCGACTACCTCGTAGACGAGGTGGTGGAGCCCTCGACCGTCCGTCGACCCGATGTACATCGCCGGTCGCTTACGGACGGCCTGTAGGCCCTCAAGGACCTGGATTTGGCCGGCTCCGTATTCACTCTGCTCTGACATAGGAACTTACTACCGCTAATCGCTGTCGGGTTATAAAGCCGGCGCACGCGCGCGGGCGTGAGCGGCGACCGCCGTCGGACCCACGAGACGCGATCGGCACCGCCGACGGACCCACGAGACGCGGTCGTCGCGTGTGTAACGTTCCCACAGCTACAAGCCGTGCCCCCGCGTACCGATCGCCGAATGCTACCGATCGCGGACTCCTTCGAACACGTTCACCGCGGCTGCGAGATCCGGTACGGACGGGGGCGAATCGCCGACCTCGGGGGCTGGCTCGCCGAGCGCGGCCTCGACGACGCCCTGGTCGTCTGCGGTTCGAACACGGGCGCGAACGACGCGCTGATGGACCCGATACGGGGCGGGCTCGGCGACCGGCTCGCCGGCGTCTTCGACGGGACGACCCCCGACAAGCGGGTCGAGACCGCCTACGACCTGCAGGACGCCCGGGCCGAGGTCGGAGCCGACGTCCTCGTCGCGGTCGGCGGCGGCGCGAGCCTCGATATCGCGCGACAGGCGACGCTGCTCGCAGCCGACGGCCGCGACCTCGACGACCTCCGCGCCGACGCGGAGGCGGGGGCGGACGCGCTCGGCGACCTCGCGCCCGAGAGCGGTCCGGCGGTCCCGTTCGTCGCCGTGCCGACGACGTTCGCGGGCGCGGACGTCTCCACGGGCGGGTCCCTGGAGGTCTTCTCCGCCGACGAGTCGCCGACCGGCCAGCCGGTGACCGTCAGCGGGAGCGGCGCGTGGCCGATCGCGGACGTGGCCGACCCGGCGCTGTTCGAGACGACGCCGACCTCGGTGCTGGCCGGGTCGGCGATGAACGGCTTCGACAAGGGGATCGAGACGCCGTACGCCCGCGACGCCGACCCGGTGAGCGACGCGGCCGCGGTCCACGGGCTCCGGCTCCTCTCCGACGCGCTGCCCCGCGTGGCCGGCGACCGACCGGGCGGCGAGGACGCGACGGACCGCGCGGTGGTGGGGTCGCTGCTCGTCCAACTGGACCGCAAGATCAGCGTGATCCACGCGTTCGGGCACGGGTTCGCCCGGCGCTACGACGTCCAGCAGGGCGCGATCCACGCCGTCGTCGCGCCGCACGCGCTGGCGTACCTCTTCGACGAGGTCGACGCGAGCCGCCGGGCGCTCGCGGCCGGGCTGGGGGTCCCGACCGACGGGCGCGACGACGGCGCGATCGCCGAGGACGTGGTCGAGGCGGTCGACGACGTCCGCGGTGCGCTCGACGTGCCGAGCCGGCTCCGAGACCTCCCCGAGACGGACGAGGCGGACCTCCCGGCGATCGCGGAGTTCGTCGCCGAGGACCCGCCGATGGAGCGCGCGCCGGCCGACCTCGACGCGACCGCGACGGGGATCCTCGGCGTGTTGCGCGCGGCCTGGTAAAGAGAGGGCCTCAGTCGTCCGCCGCCGCGTACGTCTCCAGCGCGGTCAGCCGTCCGTCCGCCGCGTCGAACACGTCGACGAACGCGAACAGGGCCTCGCCGTCGGCGTCGAGCAGTCGGCCGCGGACAGCCACGCCGGGGCCGGACGGGTACACGCCGTCGACAGCGTGGGTCGTGTCGGTGTTCGGCCGCTCGTCGCGCATGAACGCGACGAAGCGCTCGCGCCCCTCGAAGGTGCGGTCGGGGCGCCGCTGGACGAAATCCGGGTCGAGCAGCGACGCGAGCCGGTCGTACTCGCCCGCGTCGAGCGCGTCGTAGTAGGCGCGCGCGAGGGCGGCCGGGTCCGAGGGCGTCGCCTCCGCTCGCTCCCCGCCCTCACGCCGCGAGGGCATGGAACTCCTCCGCCGAGGTCCGGGTCCCCTTCGAGATGATCACGTCGCCGCCCCGGAGGGTGGTGTCGATGTCGGGACCGATCAGCCAGCCGTCGTCCGGGCGGCGGATCGCGAGGACGCTCGTCGAGATGTCCGTCGCGGGCACGCCGTCGACGACCGCGGTCCCGTCGAGGTCGCTCCCCGCGCCGACCTCGGTCCGGGTGATGATCTCGTCGGACTCCTGGACGGCCATCTCCACGACCGGGTGGACGTCGAGGTCGCGGCGGACCCCCTCGGTGATCGCCAGCGCGGCGTCGGATATCTCCTCGGTCGCGACGCCGAGGTGGATGAGCCCGCGCAGCGACACCGGGTCGTCGGCCTCGGCCGCGGCGCGGAGCGTCCACGCCTCGAAGCGCGACTGGAGCGCGTCGACCTCCACCTCGAGGTTGCTCACCTCCTCCGCCAGCTCCTCGTTGTCGAAGAGGACGGAGCCGTACGCGAGGTCGACCGCGAGCTCCGAGAGGTTCTTCATCAACACGATCGAGTCGACCGCGCGTTCGAGGTCGTCGATCCCGGGCTCGGCCGCGGGCCGCGGCTCGAACGGCTCGCCGCTCAGCTCGGGGACCACGTCCGCGACGCCGGCCTCGGGGCCGCGCAGGAGCGTCACGTCGCCCGCCTCAAGCCGGGTGGTCGGCCCGGGGTTGAGGATCCAGTCCTCGTCGCGCCGGACCGCGATGACGCGGACGCCGGTCTCCGACTCGAGGTCGATGTCGTCGAGCGTCCGGCCGGCGTACGCCGAGTCGGCCGTCGCGGTCGCGCGGACGAGCGTCTCGACGCCCGCCGAGAGCGCGCCGCGCATCGCGTCGGGGAGCCCGATCTCCTCGGTGACGATCTTTGCGATGTCGCCCGCGGCGTCGGCCACCTTGTCGGCGGCGGCGATGACGCCGAGGACCGGCGCGAGCGTCTCCGCCTCGGTCGGGTTCCGCGCCGCGAGCATCAGGCTCATCCGGGCGCGCAGCTGGAGCACGTCCATCCGGTGTTCCAGCTCGACGACCTCGTGCGCGACCGTCGGGCTCCCGTGGAGGACCGCCGAGTACGACAGGTCGATCAGCAGCTCCGCCGTGTCCTTCATCTCGACGAGCAGGTCCTTGACGCTCGTCGGCTCGTAGCGGACCGTGCGCCCGTCGAAACGTCCCATGCGACTCCCTCTCCGGCGGCGAGTAAAAGGCTTGTTGCGGGGACGACGGTCGCGTTAACTTAGAGGATGAGGCGCTCGACTTCAGAGTGCTTATGGCCGAAATCGAACGCCTCAGCGAACGTATCACGTGGATCGACTTGTCGTTTGTGGAGCGAGATCGAACGCCGCGCTGGG
>NZ_SGTZ01000018.1:0-56004 GCF_005435115.1 Halorubrum sp. ARQ200
CTCGCGGGGTGTCCGCTCTCGCTCCACAAACTCCAAGTCGATCCACTCGGTACACTCGGTGAGGCGGGCGGTTTTCGGCATAGAGCACTGAATCCTCGTCCCGCCTCTTCCTTAACTTAACACCGCGCGTACCGGGGGCGATCGAGAGAACGTGACCCAGCGGGGACGACCGGGAGACGCTACGACCGCTTCCCGATCTCCTCGCGTAACACGTCGGAGACGACCTCGCCGTCCGCCTTCCCGCGGAGCGCGCCCATGGCCTCGCCCATCAGCCCGGAGAACGCGCCCATCCCCTCGGCCTCGACCTGGTCGGCGTTGCGCTCGACGACCTCGACGACGGCCTCGCGGACCTCCGCCTCGCTCACGCCTGAGAGCCCGGCCTCTTCGACCGCCTCGCTCGCCGTCAGGTCGGGGTCCTCGGCGAGCGTCGTCAGCACCTCGGGGACGCCCTCCTTCGCGAGGGCGCCGCCCTCGACGAGGTCGAACAACGCGAGGAAGTGGTCGTCGGTGAGGTTCTCCACGGGCGCGCCGTCGCGCCGGATCTCCGTCGTCGTCGACTCCAGCGTCGACGCCGCGAAGGTGGGCTCGGCGCCGCGCTCCACGGCCGCCTCGAACAGCGGGAACCGCTGGCCGAACGCGACCTGCTCGGCGAGGCCGGCGTCGAGGCCGAACTCCGCCTCGTACCGCTCGGCCTTCTCGTCGAGCAGCTCGGGCGTCTCCACGTCGGAGGGGTCCGGCTCGACCGGCGGCACGTCCGTCTCGGGGTACATGCGTGCGGCGCCCGGCAGCGGCCGGAGGTAGCGCGTGGTCCCGTCGTCGTTCGCACCGCGGGTCTCCTCCGGGACGCCCTCGATCGCGGTCTCGGCGCGGTCGGCGGCCGCCTCGATCGCGAGGTCGGCGGTCTCCGGGTCGGCCGCGACGATGGCGACCGCGTCGCCCTCGCCCGCGCCCACCGCGTCGCGGAGCGCGTCGACCTCCGCCTCGGTGACGCCGTACGCGGGCAGCTCGTCGGTGTGGAAGATGCCGCCCGCGCCGTGGCGCTTCGCGTGGTCGGACAGCTCCGTGCCGAGCCGCCGGTCCGGCTGGATCTCGCGGCCGACGAGGCCGTCGAAGCCGAACAGCGGGACCGCGGTCACCTTCCCGCCCGCGTTGAGCGCGCCGCGGATGACCCCGGACTCCGTGTCGGCGAAGACGTCGGTCACGTCCGAGACATCGCCGACGCTCGCGTCGCGCTCGCGGAGTTCGTCGCGGATCGCGAGCAGCTCCGCCTGTCGGCCGACCTCGCCGCGGACGATGTCCTCGATCCCCTGGAGGTCCTGGACGCCCTTCACCTCGACGCGGGCGCCGTCCGCGATGGAGACGTTCACGTCCTGCCGAATGGTGCCGAGCCCGCGCTTGACCGCGCCCGTCGACCGGAGCAGCATGCCGATCCGCTCGGCCGCCTGCCGGGCGCCCTCGGGGCTGCGGATGTCCGGGCCCGTCCCGATCTCGACGAGGGGGACGCCGAGGCGGTCGAGCGAGTAGACGACGCCGTCGTCGGTCTCCTCGACGCGCTTCGCGGACTCCTCTTCGAGCATGAGGTCGACGACCGACACCGACCCCGACTCCGTCTCGATCTCGCCGTCCTGCCCGAGGAGGATCGAGCGCTGGAAGCCGGAGGTGTTCGAGCCGTCGATGACGAGCTTCCGCATGACGTGCGCCTGGTCGACGACGGAGAGGTCGAGCAGGTCGGCGATCTGGAGCGCCACCGAGAGCGCCTCGCCGTCGACGCGTCTGGGCGGCTCGTCGTCCTCCTCGACGAGACAGGTTGTGTCGTACGCGAGGTAGGTGAACTCGCGGTCGACTCGGCTCTCCTCCATCGCCGCGTCGTCGAGCTCGCCCAGTTCGCTCTTCGTCGGGTGGAGCTGACGGGTTATCGACCGGTCGGCCTCGTCCGGGTCGCGCTCGACGGTCGGGGAGTCACAGAACAGCTTCGTCTCCGTGTCGAGCTGCTGGTGGATCTCCAGGCCGGCGACGAGCCCCAGCTCCTCGTAGTCGTACTCGGGGGTCGCGTCCGTACTCATTACGCCTCACTCCGACGGCGCGCGACTAAAAGGGTGGCAGTTCGCGCGAGCGATGCGGAGCAAGAAGCGACGACCGGGGTAATAAACGACGGATGCGTCGGCGCGTGCCTTCGAGCGGCCGCCGAAAGCGGTCGCGAGACGGCACGCGCGAGGTCGTCGGGTTCGCCAGACTGCCAGAGGGACCTCTGGTCCCTCGCTGGACGCGGCGACCGAGGCACCACAGCGAGCGAGGAGCGCAGCGAGCGTACCGAACACTGGCGGGTGGGGGCTTTGGAGGTCCGGCCATCGATCCGAGGTCGACGGCTCTGTCGAACTCCTCGAACGGTACTATGATCTCAGCGCCTCCCTGAATACATGGCGCGAACCAGTCAACAGGTCCACGTTTACTGATCCGCTGGTGACCTCGGTACACGAGTCGCCACGCGATGCCGGAGCCCCCCGACAGCGCCACTCGTCGATAGGCCCGGTCAGGAGCCCAGGAACTCCAACAGCACCGACCGGAACTGCTCCGGGCGCTCGATGTGTGGCGAGTGCCCGACGTCCGTGAACGTCTCCTCGCTGTAACTGCCACCGTTGGCGGCGTAGGCCTCGAGTACGTCCCGAGTCTGGTCGTTCATCGGCTGCGGAGGATAGACGTCGTCGCCTGGCCAATCGGGCAGTTCGCCGATCTGGCCTAAATAGCCAGCGTCAAAAAAGGAGGTGTCCGAGACGATCTGGTCGGCGTCGCCCCGGACCCACAGGACCGGCGGTTGCGGTTCAATGGTAGCCAGACCCGACGCGTCGAAGTACTTCGGTGAAATCGCGTTGAGCACGCCCCGCTCGCCTGGTGCCACCCCCGGCCAGTTGTCGGATGGTACCGCGTCACCGGGATAGTTCCCGTCGCCGACGGCCGTCGCACACATCGCCTCAACGTAGGCGTCGGCCGTCTCGGAGGCAAACTCGTGGTCCGGGCCGACGTAGAACGCATGCATCACCGAGCGCGGCGAGGCGTCGGCCTCCGCGGTAACGTCTCCCTCCGCCAGACGCTCGACGAATTCGTCGTCGGCGAGGCCGCCACCTGTGCCGGCGTAATCGGGCTGGCAGGGCGTTCCATCGCGGGTCGTGCCACCGAATCCGTAGGGCGACATCGTGCTGACCAACACCAGCTCCGTCAGGGTCTCCGGATAGTCGATAGCGTACTGCATGGCGATACCGCCGCCGATGGACCAACCGACCAGCGCTACCGCCTCAACCCCGACCTCTGCGAACAGGGCCGCCAGATCCTCGGTGTAATCCTGAACGCCTCGGGTTGCGTCGACCGGTTTCGTCTCCGAGTCGCCGTACCCCCGGAGGTCAGGGGCGAGGACCCAATAGTCGTCCGGCAGGTCGGCCATCAAACCGGCCCAGAACCGTGAAGACGAAACGTTCCCATGAACCAGACAGAGTGGCGTTCCGTCGGGATCGCCCGAGACGAGGATGTTCGTCGTGAGGCGGTCCGTCTCGACGCGTCGTGACTCGACTGAATCAGGGAGTGTATCGTCCATGTTCCTCCTTCGCACGGAAGTTTTATCAATAGATGGGTCGCTCCCTCCTAGTCCCCAGTGGACGGCTTGCCTACTGGTCCCCCCAGGACTGCCGTACTCACCCTCTGTATCTCGTGAGGCGGTCCTGACAGAAGTAGCGCAAGTCTAAGCCGACTCTGGTGTGTGTCTCCGAGACCACAACGGGACTCGCCGTCAATTGAACATTCGACACATCCTGTATATTTATTTTCGGGAATATTCTATACGTATGTCGTGTACCGTCGAGCCCTCCTGGCGTCGCTCGCCACTTCCCTCGCTGGGTGTTCACTGGCGCCGAGTGAACCTCCTCCAGCATCGTATCCAAGAACCAGACCAAACATCTTCATCTCCTTCGATTGGGACCCTGATCGATCAGCGCTCAGTGTCTCGTTCGAGGGCGGAAACCGACTTACAGCCGGAAATACGGGTCGCCTTACCATCGTCACGCCAGACCTCGATGATAGTGAGACAATATGGGTCGGCCCGGCAGAAACGAACGCGAAAGCGTCGTTTCCGCTCACTCCCGAGACAGCTGTGACACACGAACTCCCGCGGCCGGCGTCGACGAATGTGTACTGGTTCGAACCCGGGGAGGGAGACGAGGAACTCGTCGCGCGTTGGGATCCCGAAACAGAATCTACGGAGGTCGACGGATGAATCGCCGTCAGTTTCTCGCCGGCGCCGGGGCAGCAGTTGTCGGCACAGCGGGTGGATACGGCGGTATTCGCGTAGGTGATATCCGTCCGTACGACATTCCGCTGCCGGCAGGCGACTCAGCGCGTGAGCGCATCATCGCGGCGGCGGCGTACCGTTTGGCAGCTGACCACCGGGCGATTACGCGGACTCGGGTTCTGGATGACGGGACCGAAGAGACACCGTATGATCTCGACGTGTACAGACGACGGTATCAACATTCACGTCGCCGATACCTTCATGCGCTAACCACGTACAGAGGACCGCTAAGAAGTGCCGGGATCGACCATCACAGTGGCATGTTCCCGCACCGGAATATCTGGGCACTGCTTCATTACAGCCGAGTGTTCAGGAACCCTGAAAACCTGCCCTTGACCAAGGTCCTCTATATGACGGACGGGAAGATGGTTTCTGATCTTAACGCGCCGGTTCCAGAGGGAGACACCGTTCGTGTTTCAGACGCATGGGCTAATGTTATCGCTCCTCATCGTTACCCGACTGAGCTCGCTCCGACGGAATATATTCGTCCGCACCGGACCAACTGGGAAACAAGTGAAGAATCATCTCAGACGGCTACCTACCGCCTATCCGACCGGGATGCGTACACGCAGGTGGTTCCATTCCCGTATCGATTACGAGACGTGGAACTCGGCGAATGCTGGATTGAGGTGACGATCAGTCGGAACACAGGCCGACTCCGGCGAATTACCGACCACCGAGTCCACACGCTCACCGAAAGTGAGGGGAGTGAGCGATCACTCACGTATCGTATCGAGACCGAGTTCGACCAGTATGAAGAAACGACTGTCCGCCCGCCGGTTGGAGATATTGATCAGGATCTCACTACCCGATTAAAGTCACTCATCGTCGATTTGATCACCTACTGAGTCTCACACTGTTCAACACCAAGACGCTGGTAGACTCAGCGTCTTGAGCTGTTATTTTCTGATGGCTCTGTCGAACTCCTCAAACCGTACTATGGTCTCGGAGCCGTGCTGAATACGGGGTGCGAGTCGGCCAGGTGGGTAGCAAACGTGTCCGCTGACACCGGGCCGCTCACGAGTCGGAACAGTCAGTGCCCGCTGATCCGACGGCGGCGCTGAGACGCCCACCCTGCGACGGCTCCGATGGGGACGAGCAAGGTACCGACCAGCGGGCTCCACACAGTAGCGACGGTTCGGGTAACGCCGACAGCAGTCCACAGCGGCTCCGGATAGAGTTGGACTGCGTACTGTAACCCCTGCCCAGTAACGGCACTGAGGAGGAGCGGAAACAGTAGTACGTACACTCCTGTCAGTGTCGGGACGAGTGTCACGATGCCGAAAGCCGTCACACCGCCCACGAACGCTCCCTGCTTCGGAGTCGACACCCGAGACGCGACTCGTCGCCACACGGTAGTGCCCAGGACGAACCCCGAAACAAACGCGAACTGAGGCGCGTATCCGATCCAGTACTGCGCGTCCGGCGACAGGCGCAGCGGAACTACCGCCGCCACGAGCACATAAAAGAGAGAGGCGGCGAGTGCCGCCGCCGCCGCGACGACCCCGGCACCGATACCCCGCCACCGCGTCGCCGAGCGCTGCTGCCACGCGACCATACGGCTTTGGACGCTGCGTGAGAATATAACTGAGCGCAACCGGTCGGTGACAGTTGTACTCTCCGTATCGGACGCACGCCCACGGACGGGGACGAGTAGGCGGTGAGGGCTTTGCTACATGGCCGGCGCGTGTCCCGGTGAGTCGCTACGAGGTTACTGCTCGGAACCGTAGCGACCGACTCCGACCGCGATCACCAACAGCACGAGTACGACAGGCGTGTAAACGAGGTCGCCTGTATACGCCATTATCCCCACGATCATCGCAGCGATAAAGATCACGACGTTCTTCCAGCGGGCATTCACTCGCGTCCGAATCGATTCGTTCATGCACGGTAATGCTGTGGTGTCATCTTAGCTGTTACTCCGTTTGACTCCGTAGGGGACTGTTAGTGGTGGTAGCGGCGGTTTAACTCGGATAGAGCAGAACGAACCGAGGCGTTGCGTCGGCATAGAGACCGTTCAGTCGCTGCTGTTCGCCACGCTTCACGCTCCAGATACGGAGTATCCAGCAGTCGAGTCCCGACGCAATCGCGACTTCGAGTCGAAGCGACTTAGCTACTTGTAGGGCGGTAGCCGGACCTTTGAACGTGTTCGCGGACGGTCGCGATCGGTGATCAGTCACGACCAAACGGAACTGCCGCTCCTCGCGTAACGTCGGAAAGGAATTGTGCGTGGGTGCTGTCGTAGAGACAACACCGGCATCGGTGGGGTTGTGCCCCGAGCGATGCGTGGGACCGGATTTGAACCGGCGGACCTCTACAGGACAGCGCCCTCAACGCTGCGCCGTTGGCCTGGCTTGGCTACCCACGCTCGCGGTGTTCTGTCGCGTCCCCACCTACCTTTCCCCTGATTAAAAGCCCTTCCATTCGAGGGAGCCGTGGCGGAGTTTCGCAGACCGCCGGGCGACGGACGCCGGCGCGACTCGGCGACCGCGTCCGGCAGGCGTCGACCGCAACCGGCACGGGTTTGGGGGTCGCGTCCCACCGCACGGACATGAACGACTGGGCCCGCGAGAACGTCTCCGTCCTGACCGCCGTCGCCTCCGTCGTCGCGCTCGCGCTCGTGTTCGGCGCGGTGGGCGGCGTGATCCCGAGTTCGCTGCTGCCGCGCGCGAGCGACGCCGTCCTCGCCGCGATTCCGCATTTCAACGCCGCCGTCTCCCTCACCGCCATCGCGACGATCCTGCTCGGCTGGCGGGCGATCTCGCGGGGGAACGTCGAGCGACACCGGAACTTCATGGTGACCTCCTTCGCGCTGTTCGCCGCGTTCCTCGGCGCGTACATCTACCGGCTGATCCACGTCGGCACCACCGAGTTCCCCGGGCCGGAGCTCGTCTACTCGTACGTCTACCTCCCGTTCCTCGCGGTCCACATCCTGCTGGCCATCGTCTGCGTCCCGTTCGTCTTCCACGCGCTCTTCCTGGCCGCGACCCGCCCGTACGCGGACCTCTACCAGACGCGACACTCGCAGGTCGGGTTCGTCGGCGCCGTCCTCTGGCTGATTTCGTTCATCATGGGGATCGGCGTGTACCTGCTGCTGTACCACGTCTACTGACCGAAACCGCGACGAAGATATCGGGGCGGCTACGCGTTCCGCTCGGCCTTCCGATGGGCGGCGTAGAACAGCGGGACGAGCAGCGCGCCGGCGAACCCGAAGCCGAGCGCCAGCGTTCCGATATCGCTCGCGGAGAGTCCGCTCCCGCCGCCGGAGCCGCCGCTTCCGGAGCCGCCCTCGCCGCCGACGAGCTGATCGTCGACGGAACCGACCGCGACGGCGCCCTTCATTCCGACCGACTGGTGCGGCTCGCACACGTAGCGGAACACGTCACCGTCGCCGGCGTCCTCGAAGGTGTACTCGAAGGTCTCCCCTTCCTCTGCCACCGGCTCGCCGCTGGAGAAGACGCCGTTCTCCTCGACGACGTTGTGGCCGCCGCCCTGCCCGGTCCACTCCCAGACGACGGTCGTGCCAGGGTCGACGAGGATAGCGGGCGGGTCGAACAGCAGGCCGTTCTCGCCCGCGCCGACCGCGACGGTGACCTCGCTCTGCCCGCGGAGGTCGCGCGTCCCCTCGTAGTTGCCGACGTTCGAGAACCAGTCGCCGTATCCGGCCGCACCGCCGCCGGAGCCGCCGTCGCCACCCTCCGCCTGCGGATCGACGAGGTCGTCGTCGACGGAGCCGACCGCGACGGACCCCTTCATCCCGATGGACTGGTGCGGGCCGCAGTAGTAGTTGAACACGTCGCCGTCGCTGGCGTCGTCGAAAGTATACTCGAAGGTCGTCCCCTCCTCCGCGACCGCCGACCCGCTGTCGAAGGTGCCGTCGTTCGCGACGACGTTGTGGCCGCCGCCTTGCCCGGTCCACTCCCAGACGACGGTCGTGCCCGGATCGATCAGGATGGCAGCGGGACCGAACAGGAGGCCGTTCTCGCCCGCGCCGACCGAGACGGTGACCTCGCTCTGCCCGCGGTAGTCGTGGGTCCCGTCGTAGTTGCTCACGTCGTCGAGCCAGCCGTCGTACTGGGCGGCCGCGGTACCGCTTCCGGCGGCGACGCCCGCGGCGACCGCCGCGCCGGCGGCCCCGGCGCGGAAGAACCCGCGGCGGCTCATCGACGCGGCGTCGTCCTCGGCAGCGTCGGCGTTCCGTGTCATAGTCGCACGTCTGATCGTGATCGTATTTAAGCCCCCGATACGTCCCGAGCGGTCGAACCGCCGCCGAACGTGTGCGGGGTCGCGTTCGAGGAGGCGCGGATCGCGACCGGGCGTTCGAGGCCCGATCCGACCGGTGAATTCGGCCGTCAGCGGGCGCTAATCGTCGGCCGGCGTCGGGTCAGAGACCGGCGCGTCGACGTCGCGGTCGGTCGCTTCGCCCTCCACGTCGAAGGGGTACTCACCGGTGACGCAGCCGAGACACAGGTCGGCGCGGCTCTCGCCGAGCGCCTCCGCGACCGCGTCGATGGAGAGGTACGACAGCGAGTCGGCGCCGACCTCCTCGCGGATCTCCTCGGTCGACGCGTCGGCCGCGATCAGCTCCTCCCGGGTCGCCATGTCGATGCCGAAGTAACAGGGCGCGAGGATCGGCGGGGCGCCGATCCGGAGGTGGACCTCCTCGGCGCCCGCCTCGCGGACCAACTCGACGAGCTGGGTCGAGGTCGTCCCACGGACGATGGAGTCGTCGATGATGGTGACCGACTTTCCCGCCACCGTCGAGCGGATCGGGTTCAGCTTCAGGCGGACCGCGCGCTCGCGCTCGTCCTGCGTCGGCATGATGAACGTCCGGCCGACGTACCGGTTCTTCATCAGGCCCTCGGCGAACTCCACGCCGCCGTCGTCGGCCGCCCTGGGCTCGCCGTCGGCGGTCGTCTCGGCCGCGGCGTCCGCGTAGCCGGAGGCGAACGCGCGCCCGGAGTCGGGCACGGGCATCACTACGTCGGACTCGACGGCGGACTCCTCCCAAAGCTTGCGGCCGAGCTTCCGGCGGACCTCGTACACGAGGCTCTCGTCGATGACGGAGTCGGGACGGGCGAAGTAGACGTGCTCGAAGAAGCAGTGGGCGGTCGACTCGCGTTCGACCAGTTGATACGTGTCGTAGCCGGTGCCGTCGGGGTCGAGGACGACGAGTTCGCCGGGGCGCACGTCGCGGATCAGCTCGCCGTCGAGCGTGTCGATGGCGGCCGACTCGCTAGCGAGGACGTAGCCGCCGTCGACCTTCCCCAGACACAGCGGCCGGTTGCCGAGCGGGTCGCGGACGCCCAGCACGGTGTCGTCGTGGGTGATCGCCAGCGAGTAGGAGCCGTGGATGCGGTTCATCGTGTGCTTGACCGCCCGTACGAGGTCCTCTTCCAGTAGGTTCCGCGCGAGGTCGTGGGCGATCACCTCGGTGTCGCCGTCGGAGGTGAACGCGTGGCCCGCGGCCGCCAGCTCCTCGCGCACCTCGTCGGCGTTGACGAGGTTGCCGTTGTGCGAGAGCCCGAGCGAGCCGGACTTGAAGGAGACGGAGAACGGCTGCGCGCAGCTCTTGTCGAGGCTGCCGGCGGTCGGGTAGCGCACGTGGCCGATGCCGGTGCCGCCCGACAGCGACGCGAGGTCCCCCTCCTCGAAGGCGTCGCCGACGAGGCCGCGCTCGACGTGGCTGTGCTGTTGGAACCCGTCGTGCGTGACGATCCCCGCCGACTCCTGCCCGCGGTGTTGGAGCGCGTACAGCGCGTAGTACAGCGGTCGCGCGGCCTCCCGGTCCGCGAGCGAGACGCCGACGACGCCGCACTTCTCCCGCGGTTCGTCGCCGCCGTAGTCCCCACCGGCGTTCATGTACGCGAGGGTGAGGCGGGCGGCGATAAAAATCCTCGTGTTCGTGGCGTATCCCCCCGCCACTCACGGCGAGTTATACACTATTGTGGATATTTTCGGTGAGCGACCACGTGCGGTCGGGCGGTCCGACCGACGCGGCTCACGCCGTCTCGCCGCCCCCGACGAACTCGTCGAGGCGCGCGAAGTACTCCTCTCTGGGTACCTGGTACGCCCCCCGGTAGTCCACGTCGCCGGCGACGAACCGCTCCGCGACGTCGACCGCACCGGCCGCGCCGGCCTCCCGGCTCTCGTGGGTCTCCGTGACCGCCTCGATTTCGGGCTCCAAGAAGAGGACGACGTGCCACTCGTCGGTCGCGTACTGACCCGATCCGGGCCGGGCGTTCCGGGCGCCGTTCGTCAGGTAGATCGTCGGGAGACACTCGTCGGGGAGGTCGCCGCTCCCGAAGACGTCGGGGCGGTAGACGAGGATCGCCCGCCCGCTGGGCTCCTCGTTCCACAGCCGCCAGCCGTCCGGCAGCGATTCGAAGGCCATGCGCCTCCTCGGTCGCGGAGGCTTGAAAACGTCGCGTTCGGGCCGACGCAAGGCACTCGGTCGAGAGTGAGTCTCAGTCGACGATGTCCGACCCGCCCGGCGGCAGGAACTCCTGTAGCCGGTCGGCGCTCGCGACCTTCCGCACGAACGACTGGTCCGCGAACCGCTCTTTCAGGGTCCGGTAGGCCATCATCGCGGCGTCGTTCTGCGCGTACATCCCCGGCTCGAAGGTGACGTGCGCGGCCGCGCGGTCGACGATCGCCGACGGCGGCCCGCCGATGGCGCGGGTGACGGGCTCGCACTGGACGCCGACCGCGATCCGGCAGGGAACGTCCTCGAAGTACGTGCGGTCGCCGCGGATCACGAAGCTCCCCTTCTCGATGTACTCGCCGCTCTCGGGCGTCTTCGACACTTGGTCCGGCTCGACCATGTACGCGTCGCCCGCGCCGCGGCCGTCCTTCCAGTCCGACGAGTAGGAGACGGCGAACTGCGCGGCCTCGCGCAGGGTCTCCTCGGAGAAGTCGACGGGGTCGGCCGACTCCGACGGCCCCGACGCCTTCAGGATCGTCACCGGTCCGCCGTGCGCCTGCGTGTGGAAGAACCGGTCGTGCTTGCTCATGTACTTCTTCACCAGCTCCTCGTTCTGGTCGGCGTTACGGCCGCCGATGACGAGGTATCCCGTGGAGGTGCGGAACCAGCGGAACCGCTCGAACCAGTCGTCCGGGCTGCGGATCGGGATCGACGACCGCGACAGCCAGTCGGTCTCGTACTCCTCGTCGGCGTCGCCCTCGTCGTCAGCGTCGTCTCCCTCGTCGGCGGCCTGCTGCTCCTCCCACTCCCGCTTCCGCTCCTTGACGGCCTCCAGCTCCTCGCGGGTCGACTCGATCGCCTCCTTCGCGCCCGCCTTCTTCTCCTCGACGCGCTTCGCCTCCCGGTAGAGCCGGTCGGCGTTGACCTCCACGCCCTCGCTGGCGTCGAGTTCGACCCGGGTCGTCCCGCCGTCGTCGCCCTCCTCGTCGAGCTCGACCGTCACGGTCCCCTCGCCGCCGTCGACGCCGACGACGGCCTGCGCGGCCTCGATCCCGCGCTCGGCGCCGGCGTCGAGCGTCGCCTCGATCTCGTCCCACGGCACCTCGTTCTCGCGGGCCTCGCGCACGGTCGAGATCACCTCGTCGACGAGGTCGTAGTTCGCGTACAGCAGCTCGGCGCGCTCGCGCTCGGCCTGCGCCTGCTCCTCGAACCCCTCGATCGCCCCCTTCTGCTGTTCGATGATCCGCTCCTGTTTGGCGATCTCCTCCTCGAAGTCCGGGCGGGAGCTGCCGGCGTCGGCGGGCGCCTCGCCGTCGTCGGTCGCCTCGCTCCCCAGCCGGTGGAAGTACTCGTCGACGGCGTCGTTGAACGAGTCGAAGCCGACACTCGGGAGGTCCTCGTGCTCGGCGAGCGGGAACGGCGTCACGTCGACGACCCGAGGTTCGCCGCCGTCGCCGTCGGTCCCGTCGCCCTCGACCGACTCCTCGTACACGCGGGGGTCGACGTCGCCGGAGCGGAGCCGCTCGTCGATCCGGGCGAGCGCGTCGTGGAGCGCGCGGAGCTGGTCGTCGGTCGCCTCCTCGATCGGCGTCTCCTTCGGCACGCCGGCCCGCGTACACACCTCCTCGGCGTACAGGCCGCCGAGGTTCAGCTGCGTCGCGAGCGTGCGCACCACGTCGCTGTCCGACTCGCGCATGTGGCGCTCGAACCCGCCGTAGCTCACGTCGAGCGGGTTCAGCCGGGAGGCCGGGTACTCGTACTGCGAGCCGGGCGCGACGGTTCGGGACTTGAGCCGCACCGTCGAGAGCGCCCCGATCACCTCGCCCGTCTCGTCGAGCGCGGCGACGTTCCCCTGCCCGAACAGCTCCGCGACGAGGGTGGTGTTCCCGTCCTCGCGCTCGAACTCGAAGGTGAGGATGCGGTCGAACTCGTACTGCTCGACGCCCGCGAAGTCCGCGCCCGACATGCGGTTCCGCAGCATCTTCGCGAAGTTGGGCGGGCGACCCGGCGCGTCCGCGACGTGCGCCGGGTCGGCGGCGTGCGCGCGCTTCACGTCGCCCACCTCGATCATGAGCTCGACGCGGCCGCGGTCGAAGTCGCGCAGCTTCAGCCGGAGCAGGTCGTCGTCGTAGAGGTACGCCTTGTCGACCTTCGCGCCCTCGTACCGATTGAGTTCGGTGACGAGCGCGGCGAGGTCGATGCTCGACAGCTCCCGCTTCTGGTCCATATCCAAGACAGACCGGCGGGCCGGAAAAAGGCGTGTCGTTGTGGGTGCGGCGGGGAAGCGACCGAGCGCGCGCTCGATCCGGTCAGATCCGCTTCGACACGTACGGGCCGTCCTGCCGGTAGCCGAGCTTGTTCCGGTAGTACTCGCGGGCGCCGATGCCCGAGATGACCGCGACCTTGTCGTAGCCGGCATCGCGGGCGAGTTCCTCGGCGCGTTCGAGGAGCCGCGTGCCGTACCCCTGGTGCTGCCAGTCGCCGTCGCCGCCGATGCCGACCTCGTTGCCGTACACGTGCAGCTCGCGGACCAGGGCGGCGTCTTCGAGCTCCGGGCGGATCGGGTCGCTCTTGGTCCCGGGTGCGCCGGGCTGGTCGGGCGCGAACGAGGGGAATCGCAGTCGGCAGAAGCCGACGAGCAGGTCCCGGACGGGGTCCTCGAAGGAAATAAAGTGCTCCGTGCCGCCGCCGGCCTCGTAGGTGAGCACGTCGAGTTCCACGTCGTCCGGGTCCGGGTCGGCGTCGTTGTGCCCGACCTCGCGGGCGCGGATGTCGCGCTGGACGATCCCCTTCTCCTCGGCGCGCTGCGCCGCGAGCTGTCGGAGGTTCGACTTCTGGACGCCGGCGTCGATGAAGTCCGCGGGGATGTCGCGCTGGACGCGCTGGAGCCGCGTGTACTTCGGGATCTGGCCCATCACGTCGGCGACGAGGTCGGCCGCCTCCTCGCTGGTGAGCGGGTCGAAGTCGTCGCGGCGCCAGCGGTCGTACACGCGGGTCCCCTCGACGACGAGGGTGGGGTAGATCTTCAGGTAGTCGGGCCGCCAGTCGGGGTTCTCGAACAGCTGGCGGAAGTCCTCCAGACACATCTCGCGGGTCATCCCCGGCTGGCCGGGCATCATGTGGAAGCCGACCTTGAACGCCGCGTCGCGGAGGCGGCGGTTCGCGTTGCGGGAGGCCTCGTTGCCGTGCCCGCGATGCATCTCGCGGTTGATCCGCTCGTAGGTGGTCTGGACGCCGACCTCGACCTTCGTGCCGCCCAGGTCGAGCATGCGGTCGATCTGCTCGGGGTCACACCAGTCCGGCTTCGTCTCGAACGTCGTCCCGATGTTGCGGATCGCGTTCGTCTCGTTCTCGGCGATCACGTCTTCGAGGTACTCGAACTCCGTCTCCTCAGGGTCCGGCGCGAACGACTCGCCCTCGGCGGGCTCCGGCTCCTTGTCGAGGTCGTAGTCGTTCATCGCCTGGAGCGCGCGCTTCACGAACCACTCCTGGTAGTCGTGCGAGCGCGCCGTCATCGTTCCCCCCATCAGGATGAGTTCCACCTTGTCGACCGGGTGGCCGATCTTCCGGAGCTGTTCGAGCCGGAGGGTGACCTGTCCGTACGGGTCGTAGTCGTTCTGCTCGCCGCGGGCCGCAGCGGGCTCGTGGCCCGTGTACGACTGCGCCGAGGAGAACTCGGAGGCCGGGCCGCCGGGGCAGTAGAGGCACTTCCCGTGCGGGCACAGCTTCGGCGAGGTCATGATCGCGACGGGGGAGACGCCCGAGGCGGTCCGGACGGGCTTGCGCTGGACCACCTCGATCACGTCGTCGCGCGCCTCGGCGGGAGCGTGGTCCAGTATCTCGGTGTTCTTCGGCACCTTCGGGGAGCCGAACTCCGAACAGGCGTCGAGCTTGGCGCGTTCGAGGTCGTCGCGCTCGATCTCGCCCGCGAGGATGCGGTCGACGAGGTGTTCGCAGGTGCGGACGAACGCCTCCGAGTCGGTGCCGTCCCCGGAAGCGGCGTCGTCGGCGTCGCCCGCCGCGTCGGTACTCATTACGCCTCGATCGACGGGTTTCGGAGTTAAGCGTGTCGCACCGGGGAAACCGGCCGGTTTTTGGCCGACACCCGCGTAGCCGCGGCCGTGTTACGGAAGGACCTCCTGCGCGTCTCCCGGGCGGGCGGCGGCTACCGTCCGCGGTTCGCCGGCCGGGAGCACCGCCCGCTCGCGGCCCGCGTACTCGGGACGTTCGAGTCGCACGTCGGCGAGCGCCGCGGCGACCTCGACGACGCGCTGGCGGACCTGGAGGCCGACGCGGCGGCGCGGAACGGCGACTTCAAGCTCGTCCGCGGGCTCGCGGCGCTCGTCGAGCGCGAGTGCGAGTTCGAGACGCGCGCGCCGGTCCCGCCGCGCCGCGTCCGGCGCGCGGCGTTCGAGGCGGCCGAGGCGGTCGGCGTCGCGAGCGAGGCGGACCGCGAGGTCGCGGTCGAGCGCGCCGCGGACGCGCTGGGGATCGAGCCCGGCGACGTGGCGGCGTCGCTGTACGCCGACCGCGACGTGGAACGGGTGCTCGTCGACGCCGACGTGCGCTGGGACCCGGACGCCCTGTTGGAGCAGTACGATCTCTCCTTGGCCCAGACGGCGCTGTTCGACGCCACCGAGGTCCGGGTGCGGTCGAACGACCCGAAGCGGCTGGTCTCGGCGGTGAAGCGCCTGCGGTTGATGTACGAGGTCGAGCGGACGCCCGAGGGGAGGGAACTCGTCGTCACCGGCCCCGACGCGCTGTTCTCGCGGACGAGGCGGTACGGGACCGCCTTCGCGCGGTTGCTCCGGACGGTCGCAAAGTCGGCGGAGTGGTCGCTGGAGGCGACGATAGATGACCGCGGCCGCGAGCGCACGATGCGCCTCTCGGACGGCGACGTGACGGTGCCGGCCGTCGAGCCCGTCGCGGAGCCCGACTTCGACAGCGGGGTCGAGGCGGACTTCGCCGGCCGGTTCCGCGGGCTCGACCTCGACTGGACGCTCGTCCGCGAGCCGGAGCCGCTGGAGGCGGGCGCGAGCGTGATGATCCCCGACTTCGCGTTCGACTACGCCCACGCCGACTTCCGGCTGTTCTTCGAGGTGATGGGCTTCTGGACCCCCGAGTACGTGGACAAGAAGCTCGGGCAGCTGGCGGACGTGGAAGACGTGGACCTGCTGGTCGCCGTCGACGAGAGCCTCGGCGTCGGCGAGGAGATAGCCGCGCGCGACCACCGCGTCGTCACCTACTCCGGGACGGTGCGGGTGAAGGACGTGGTCGACGTGCTCCGCGAGTACGAGGCCGACTTCGCCGCGGACGCGGCCGCGGACCTCCCCGACGCGCTGTCGCCCGAGGCGGACGTGATCGGACTCGACGACCTCGCGGACGAGCACGGGGTGAGCGTCGGCGCGATCGAGGGCAAGTCGTTCCCCGACCACGATCGGATCGGGCGGACGCTCGCGCGGCCGGCGGTACTGGAGGCGGTCGGGGGAGAGATCGACGCCGGGATGGCGCTCTCCGAGGCAGAGTCGGTCCTCGACGAGTACGGCGTCGACGACGCCAGCGCCGCGCTCTCGCGGCTCGGCTACCGTGTCGAGTGGGAGGGCCTCGGCGGGGGGACCGTGCGGGAGAAGGAGTCGTGACGGCGGTCGGTCACTCCGCGACCGGGAGGTCCGTGCGGCTGCCCTTCGGTACCACCGAGCGCAGTTCGTCGTAGAGGTACAGCCCGACGCCGATCGGGACCGACTCGTCGGCGACCTCGTGGGTCGCGATCAGGTACCCCCAGTCGCCGTCCCACTCGGGCAGGTCCTGGTCGTCCCCGGCGGCGAAGGCGGCCGCCCGCTCCGGGCCGAGTTCGATCACGTTCTTCGTCGCGCGCGATCCGAACCGCGAGACCGCCCGCCCCGTCGGCTTCCAGTGCTCCTGTCGCGTCCGGAGGAACGTCATGCCGACCGCCTCGACTTCGCTGGGGTCGGTCGCCTCGCCGTTGAAGATCCAGATCTTCCCGGCCCCCTTCTCCCAGAAGGAGTACCCGGCGAAGGTGTCCCGACCGATCCCGAACCGCTCTTCCCACCAGTCGAGGACCTCCTCGCGGCTCGCGCGGCCCTCGACCGCGCGGTCGGCGGGCGTCTCGGGAAGCCGGTCGAACTGCTGCCCGTCGTTGGTGGGCGCGTCGTCGCTCATGCGTCCACCTCACCGCCGTCGGCGACCGCGCCCCCGTCGCCGGCCGCTCCGCCCACGCGTAGCTTCGCGCAGAAGAACCCGCCCGTGTCGTTGCGGTGGGGGTAGATCCGCTTCGCGCGCGTCACCGACTCGTCGTACGCCTCGCCGTCCCAGTCGGTCACGCCGGGGTCTGTGTCGAGCGGGAGGTCGAAGTCGACCAGCTCGCAGTCCTCGCTCGCGAGGACGTGGTCGAGGACGGCCTCGTTCTCCTCGGGCGCGAACGTACACGTGGAGTAGACGACGACGCCGCCGGGGCGGGTCGCCTGGACCGCCCGCGCCAGGACGCCCTTCTGGATCCCCGCGACCGCGTGGACGTGGTCGAGCGTCCACTGGTCCAAGACGTCCGGGTTCTTGCGACAGGTGCCCTCGCAGGAGCAGGGCGCGTCGACCAGCGCGCGGTCGAACTCGTCGAACGCGAGCGGCTTCGTCGAGAAGTTGCGGGCGTCCTGGTTCGTGACGACCGCGTTCGTGATCCCGAGGCGCTCGGCGTTGTGCCGGAGCGCGGAGAGCCGCCCGAGGTTGTTGTCGTTGGCGACGACGGTGCCCTCGTCGTCCATGGCGTCCGCGATCTGCGTCGTCTTGCTGCCGGGCGCCGCGCAGGCGTCCCAGACGCGCTCGCCGGGCTGCGGGTCGAGCGCGAGTCCGGGCAGCACGGACACCTCCTCCTGGCCGTGCGTCCAGCCGTGGACGTACGGCCAGTTGCCGCCGGGGTTCCCGTCCGGGAGCCGGAACAGGCCGTCGTGCCAGTCGACCGGCTCGTAGGCGACGCCCGCCTCGTCGAACGCCTCGCGGACGCGGGCCGGCGTCGCCGCGATGCCGTTCGTGCGCACGACCGATGGGAGGGGCCGGTCGCACGCCGCCCGGAACGCGTCGACGTCGTCGACGAGCGGCTCGTAACGGTCGAGCGGATTCATAGCCCCCCTTTCGCGTCGGGGCGTTAGACGGTTTCGGGACTCGGGCGGCGTCGTTCCGCGCCGCACCTTTAGGTCCGCCCCGGGCGTACGGGCGCCATGGCACGCATTACCGTCCTCGACGACGGCGTCTCGCTGGACGCGCCCACCCTGATCGAGGGGTTCCCCGGCGTCGGCCTCGTCGGCAAGATAGCGACCGACCACCTGATCGACGTCCACGGGATGACTCACTACGCGAACGTCCACTGCGACGGGCTCCCGCCGGTGGCCGTCTACCGCGAGTCCGAGACGGCCGCGACGACGCCGGTGCGGTTGTACGCGGACCCGGATAACGACCTCGTCGCGCTCCGCAGCGACGTGCCGGTGAACCCGAGCGCGGCGACGGAGGTCGCGGCGTGTCTCGGATCGTGGTTCGATGAGATCGACCTGTTCCCGGTCTTCCTGTCGGGTCTCGGCCGCGAGAAGGACGAGGCGCCGCCGGAGCTGTACGGGATCGCCACCGGCGACGGCGGCGAGGCGCTGGCTCGGGCCGACGTGGCCGAGCCGTCCGAGTCCGGACTCGTCTCCGGCCCCACGGGAGCGATGCTCGCGGCCGCGCTGGAGCACGGCCGCGACGCGGTCGGCCTCGTCGTCGAGTCCGACCCGCGGTTCCCCGACCCGGAGGCGGCGCGGGTGCTCATCGCCGACGGCATCGACCCGATCGCCGGGATCGAGACGCCGACGGACGGGCTGGTCGAACAGGCGACCGAGATCCGGGACGCGAAACAACAGCTCGCCGAGCGGATGCGAGAGGCGACCGAAGAGAGCTCGCAGGCCGAGCCGCTGAAGATGTTCCAGTAGCGGTTCGCGATCGGGGGCTATCGACCGCCCGCGTCACCGTCGTCGCCCTCCAGCTCGTCGAGGATCGGCCGGTACTTCAGCTGGACCTCGTCCCACTCCCGGTCGGGGTCGGAGTCGGAGACGATGCCGACGCCCGCGAACAGCGTGGCGCGCCGGCGGGTCGCGACCGCAGAGCGGATCGCGACCGCGAACGCGCCGTTGCCCGCGGCGTCGATCCAGCCGACCGGCGCGGCGTACCAGCCGCGGTCGAACGGCTCCGTCTCGCGGATCGTCGCCAGCGCGCGGTCCGGCGGCAGCCCGCCGACCGCCGGCGTCGGGTGGAGCGCCTCGACCAGGTCGAGCACGTGGCGGTCCGCGTCCAGCTCGGCGGTGATCGGCGTGTGGAGGTGTTGGACCGTCGCGAGGCGACGGACGCGACGCTCGCCCGCGGAGATGGACGCCGCGAACGGCTCCAGTTGGTCCCGGACCGTCTCCGCGACCAGCTCGTGTTCGTGGACGTTCTTCTCGTCGTCGAGGAGCTCCCGCGCGAGCCACTCGTCCTCGCTCGGCGTCTCGCCGCGGCCGGTCGTCCCGGCGAGCGCGTCGGTCTCGACGGTGCGGCCGCGCAGCGAGACCAGCCGCTCGGGCGTGGCGCCGAAGAAGGCGCTCTCGCCGGCCTCGGGCTCGAACCAGTAGCGGTGGCAGTCCGGGTACTTCTCCGCGAGGCGCTCCAGCGTCGCCGCGCGCGGGAAGTCGGCCGCGAGGTCGGCCTCCAGCGCCTGGGCCAACACCACCTTCCGGAGGTCGCCGTCGCGGATCCGGTCGACCGCCGCGACGACGCTCTCGCGCCAGGCCTCGGGGCTCGTGGTCCGCCGACTCTCGCTGATCCCGGGCCGGGGTGGCCGGTCCCCGCGGCCGTCAGCGTCGCCACCCGGCGCCTCGCCGACGCCGTCGAGGGCGGCGAAGCGGTCGACCTCGCTCGCCAGCCGGTCCTCGACCGCGGAGACGTCGGCGTCGTCGCCGACCGCGTTGACCGTCAGCCACGCGCCGTTGTCCGCGACGGTCAGCTGGACGCGGGGCATCACGAACCGGGCCTCCGGGAACGGCGTCCACGGGTCGCCGTCGCAGGCCCCCTCGTGGAAGGCGAAGCCGCCGAAGACCCTGGGGCGGGCCGCCTCGGTGCCGGCGTGGACGTCGCCTGACTCGAACAGTTCGGTCGTCGCGTCGCGGATCGCCGCGAAGCGGTCGCCGCCGGCGGCGGTCAGGGTGGCCGCCGCGCCGCCGCCGATCACCAGCGCGTCGCCGGGCGCGCTCCAGGTCGTGCGCGGCACCGGAAGCGCGTCGAACGCCGCCGCGAACGCCGGTTCGTCGATCGCCGTGGTCCGGCTGACCAGCGGCGGTGACGACCGAGAGCGCGCCCCTTTCATACGTACCGAGTCGGGGCCGTGGACCCTTTATCCTGACTATCGGGGCGGAGCGGACGGGGGAGATCCGAGCGGCGAAACGGGCGGGCGACGGACCCCGCGCGATCAGCTGTAACGCTCCTCGTTCCAGGGGTTCGCCGTGTCGCTGTACCCGCGCTTCTCCCAGTAGCCGAGCTCGGGCTCCGTCAGGAGCTCCACGCCCGAGACCCACTTCGCGCCCTTGTACGCGTACTTGTGCGGGGTGACGACGCGGATGGGGCCGCCGTGGTCCGCCGGGAGGTCATCGCCGTCGAAGCCGTACGCCAGCTGGACGCCCGGCTTCGTACACTCGTCGAGCGGGAGGTCGGTCGTGTAGCCGTCGAGCGAGTGGAACATGACGTGTTCGGCGTCGTCGCGGACGCCCGCGAGGGCGGCGAGGTCAGCGAACGCGACGCCGGTGAACTCGCAGTCGAACTTGCTCCACCCCGTCACGCAGTGGAAGTCCTGTCGCTGTGTGACGGCCGGGAGGTCGCGGAACTCGTCGAGCGAGAACGAGCGCGGCTCCTCGACGGCGCCCCACACCTCCAGTTCGAACGTCTCCGGGTCCCACGACGGCGTGCCGCTCTTCGAGAGGACGGGGAAGCCGTCGGTCTCGCGCTGGCCCGGCGGGAGCCGGTCGTCGCCGTACTCGCGGTAGAGGTCGGTGAGGTCCTCGGCGGCCTCGACGCCGGAGTCGGTCATGGAACCCGATTCGGCCCGGACCGACGTATGGATGTCGCTCCCGGAGCCGGGCGGGCGACCGAGTGCGCCGCGTTCGGCGAGCCCCCATCGGTCGAGGCGTGAATGCCGCGCGGCGTTCGCACAATTCCAAGGCAAATTTTGAGGACGGAAAATGAACTTTTCTGTCGTCGTTTTGCGTTTTCATATCGGCGGATCTGCGACGCCAATTTTATATACGCCATGCCACAAGAGCCGGACAGCAAATGCCACGAGTGAAGATAACCGTGCCGGAGCATCTGGAGATGCAGATAGCCCAGATGGTCGAGGAGGGGGAGTTCCTCAACCGGGAGGAGGCGGTCGAGGAGCTGCTGTCGACTGGCATCAAGGCGTACAAGACGAGCGGCCCGCGAGACGACGACGACTCCAACGGATTCGAAGACGAGGGGATGATGGGCCACGAAGACGAGTACGTCTTCTGAGCGAACGACGCTCCTCGGCGGCGGTCCCCGCGGCGCGGAACCGTGCGTACCCCCCTCAACAACCCTTATAGGGCCCACATCCCGTATCCGTGGGTATGCACAAGGACGAGCTGCTCGAACTCCACGAACAGATGGTGACGATCATGGAGCACTTCCGCGCGCAGGAGTCCGTCGACGGCTCGCTGTTCGACCCGTACGACGAGCTCGACGTCGACCCCTCGCACGTCCACAAGTCGAAGAGCGAGCACAAGCACGCGGTGTTCGTCCTCGGGAACGCCCTGGCGAACGCGATGAGCGAAGACGAGTTCTCGCCCGCCGGCCGCGTCGGCAAGCGGATGGAGGAGCTCGCCGACGACGCCGAGAACAAGATCTGAGGGCCCGTTCCGGAACCCTCGGCCCGAGCCAGCTCCTTCCGGACCCCCCGCCTTCGCGCCGACGCCCGATCCCCGCTCCCGAGTTCCGTCCGTCGCCGCCCATCTTCGGTCCCCGCTCCCGACCCCCGTATTGATGTGTGCGCGGCTCCGTCGAACCTGACATGGTCGCAGAGGCGCTGACGGCGGACGCCGTTCACCTCGCCGCCGGGGGCGTCGCGCTCGCCGTCGCGCTCGCCGTCGTGTACTTCGTCGACCGCCCGAGCGGCGACTGGACGCGGGCGCTCCGGTCCCGACTCCTCCTCGGCGTCCCGTGGGGGACGCTGGTCGTGATGGCGGGCGTGGTGGGGGTGTACCTGTTCGTCCAGTCCGGCCTCAACAACCCGAACCGGCCGGTCGTCATCCCGTTCCGGTCGTGGTCGTACTTTTACCCGGAGGGGCTCGTCTGGTCGAGTTTCGCGCACGCGGGCCGCGGCCACATCACCGGCAACCTCCTCGCCGCTGTCGTCGCCGGCGGCCTCTCGGAGTACGCGTACGGCCACTTCCCCGACGGTCGTGAGGTCGGGGAGGCGGACCGGCTCGCCGTCCGCCTTCGACGCCTGCCGAGTCGCGTGTGGGCGCTCCCGAGCCGAGCGCGGCGCCTTCCTCAGCGAATCCGAGCGGCGCCGGGCCGGCTCGCCGCCGTCGAGTCGCCCGCGGCGAACCCGTACGTCCGGGCCTTCCTGATCGTGCCCGGCGCCGCGGTCGCGTTCGGCCTCGTCTCCGCGCTGTTCGCGCTGGGGCCGGTGATCGGCTTCTCCGTCGTCGTGTTCGCGTACTGGGGGTTCGCGCTCGTCTCGCGCCCCGTCGCCGCGGTCGTCGCGATGGCCGGAACGACGCTCGTCGGCGTCCTCTACGACGCCGTCCGGGTCCCGGTGGCGTTCGCGGAGGCGTCCCCCTCCTACGGCGTGCCGGGGTGGGCGAACGTCGCGATACAAGGCCACGCGCTCGGGGTCATCGGCGGCGCGCTGGTCGCGGTCGTCCTGCTCCGGCGCCGCGGCCGAGCCCGGAACGGCGAGGGTCGGAGTGCCGACTCGGACGCGGCCGCGGGGCGGTGGCGGCACCACCCGGTCGCGACCGCCGACGGCGGCGGGACTCGCGCGGACGCGACGGAGCGGTCGGCGCTCGTCGTCTTCGGCGCGCTGCTCCTGTTCGGCGCGTCGCGCCGGCTGTGGGCGGTGTACTGGTACCTCGGCAACGAGCGCTACGAGCTGTACCGCGCGGTCGGCGTCGGGCTGCTCGCCCTGCTCGCGGCGATAGTCGCCGTCGCGGCCGTCTCGCGGGACGAGCCCATCTGGCCGGCCCGGGCGGTCCCGGACCCCGAGACGATCCGGGGCGGGATCCGGTCGGCGACGCCGGCGGCGGTCGGCCTCCTGCTGCTCGTCGCGGCGCTGGCGGTCGTCGCCGGGCCGGCCGTCGTCCCGAACCTCGTCGCGGTCGACGACGGCGACCTCCCCGGCGACCCGGTCGAGGTGGAGGGGTATCAGGTGACGTACGCGGAGGACGTGGAGAACCGGCTCGTTGGCGTCGTCGACGTCGAGGCGTTCGGCCGGTCGACGTCGGTCAACACCTCGGGGGTGATCGTCACCAACCCCGACCGCGAGATATGGACGACGGCCGTCTCGAAGGGGAACCTCGCGTTCTGGGGGTACCGCGCGGTCGACGTGGGCGGGACCGGCTGGCGCGAGACCGTGTGGGTCCAGCGGGTCGGCTGGGTGGCGGCGAACGGGGGGCCGACGTACCGGGTCGACGCGGTCCGTAACGAGACCCGACGGACGCTGTTCACGAGCGAACCGGCGCGCGCCGAGCCCCAGATCGACGGCCGCACCGTCGTCGTCGCGGCCGCGCGCGGGACCTTCGAGCTGACGGTGATCGGCGGCAGCGGCAACAACGTCACGGCGCCGCTCCCGGCCGCGAACGAGTCGGTGACGGTTCGGGGGATCACCCTCGTGCGCGAGGGCGACGTCCTGTTCGCGGAGCGCGGCGAGACGCGAGTCCGGATCGCGCAGCGGGAGCGGTACGAGGGGCGTCAGTAGTCGAGACCGGCCGAACCGGAGCGGCGAGTGAGGAGCCTACGACCACTCGATCCGGTACACTTCGGTCTCGATGTCGCGCGCCGCGTCGGTGTGGTGGTCGAACTGCGCGTCGATCCGGAACTCGGCCGCGAAGGCGTGGGTCACCTCGCCGCCCTCGTCGGCGGCGAACGCCTCGACGAACTCCCGGCTCCCGCCGTTGTGGACCGAGTAGGAGACGTCGGCGAGGTCGCTCGCGACCGCGAGGAACTCCCGGTCGGCGTTGCGGTTCCCGTCCTGCGCGCCGAACGGCGGGTTCATCACGACGGTCGCCGGCTCCGCGACGGCGAGCGGGGGGCGCGTGGCGTCGCCGCGGACCCAGTGGACCGGCGCGCTGGCGGCGACGCGACGCTCGTTGGCCCGCGCGGTCGCGAGCGCGCCGCCGTCGAGTTCGAGGCCGACGACGCGGGCGGGACCGCGCAGCGCCGCGGCCAGCGCGAGCATCCCGGTCCCCGCGCCGAGGTCGATCACGGTCCGGCCGTCGACGTCGCCGTGGAGGTCGGCGAGGTGGACGACGTGGGCGGCCAGCTCCGGGGGCGTCGGGTACTGTTCGAGGGCGGCGTCCGGGCGCTCGAAGCCGGCGACGACGCCGAGCTTGGCCGCGAGCGACCGCTTCGTCGCCATCGGTCAGGCGGCGCCGTCGACGCGGACGAACTCGACGCCCTCGCGGTCGGCCCGTTCGGCGAGCGCCGCGAGCGCCGTGCGGGCCTCCTCGCTCGGCTCGTCCTCGACGGCGACCTCGATCCGTCCGGCGCCGAGGAACGACGCCGCCCGGACGAGCCCGCGGAGGCGGTCGGCCTCGCGCTGGCGTTCGAGCGTGCCCTCGGCGTCGAACGCCGCCTCGGTCGCGACGGCGGCGGGCTGGTAGCCCCGGGCGGCGAGCCCCTGCTTGAGGTCGCGGAGGTGGTCGGGCGCGGTGCTGTCGAGGTCGGCCGCGTCGATGACGACCGGATCGACGTCTGCGGGGCGACAGCCGCGCAGCGTGCGTTCGATGCCGGACGAGGAGGTGGTACTCATACAATCCTATTGGCATAGGTTATACAAAAATCTTTATAGATGTTTGAAAGTAATAACTAGAGGTCAGGCGACGAGACGGGACGGCGACGAGCACGTCGAGCGCGGCGAGTGAGCGTCTCCGAGCGTTGGAATTCGCCCGCAGTGGGGCCACGACCTCGGGCCCTGAAATCCGGCGGCCAATCCGACCCCGGACCGCGGTCACGTTTCGTGCGTCACGGCGGCGGAGCGAGACGGGTCGCGGCCCGGGCCGATCCGACCCTATATTCCCAGATTCGTCGGTAAACGCGCTCTCCGAGCGGTTAACCGGGTGACCGAGCGCCCGCTTATCATAAGGATCGTTGATGGGGGTGGACAAGGCTTAAATGTGCGACTGACCACAAACCTTTTAATGGAACGTCCGAGTCGCCAGCGGCAACAGGAGCGGGACACGGAGCAGGAAACGGACGAATCGACGGTCTCCTGTCCGGAGTGTGACTCGGAGGACATCGTCACCGACGCCGACCAGGAACTCGTCTGCGAGGACTGCGGCCTCGTGCTGGACGAGCGCAACATCGACCGCGGGCCGGAGTGGCGCGCGTTCAACCACAACGAGCGGCAGTCCAAGTCGCGCGTCGGCGCTCCGATCACGGAGACGATGCACGACAAGGGGCTGACGACGACCATCGACTGGAAGGACAAGGACGCCTACGGCCGGTCGCTCTCCTCGGAGAAGCGCTCGCAGATGCACCGGCTGCGGAAGTGGCAGGAGCGAATTCGGACGAAGGACGCGGGCGAGCGCAACCTCCAGTTCGCGCTCTCCGAGATCGACCGCATGGCCAGCGCGCTCGGCGTCCCGCGGTCGGTACGCGAGGTCGCGTCCGTCATCTATCGCCGCGCGCTCAACGAGGACCTCATTCGGGGGCGATCAATCGAGGGCGTCTCCACCGCCGCGCTGTACGCCGCCTGCCGACAGGAGGGGATCCCCCGCAGCCTCGACGAAGTCGCCGACGTCTCGCGGGTCCCGCAAAAGGAGATCGGCCGGACGTACCGCTACATCTCCCAGGAGCTCGGCCTGGAGCTGAAGCCGGTCGACCCGAAGCAGTTCGTTCCCCGGTTCGCGTCCGCGCTCCAGCTCTCCGAGGAGGTCCAGTCGAAGGCGACCGAGATAATCGACGTCTCCGCGGAGCAGGGGCTCCTCTCCGGGAAGTCGCCCACCGGCTTCGCGGCCGCCGCCATCTACGCCGCGTCGCTGCTCTGTAACGAGAAGAAGACCCAGCGCGAGGTCGCCGACGTCGCGCAGGTCACCGAGGTCACCATCCGCAACCGGTATCAAGAGCAGATCGAAGCGATGGGGTTCCGGTAGAGAGGCGGCGCCGCCGCGGGGCTACCGCGGCGCGAGACAGTTGATCGGGTTTTTAATCGCTACCGGTCGAACTACGGGGTGAGATGTACTCAGAGATCCTCGTTCCCACCGACGGCAGCCCGGCGTCGGACGCCGCGATCGAACACGCGATCGACCTCGCGGACCGATACGACGCCCGCCTCCACGCGCTGTACGTCGTCGACGGTGCGGCGTACTCCAGCCTCGAGGCGGGCGCGGAGATCGTCGTCGAGGCGCTCGAATCGGAGGGCGAGGAGGCGACGACCCGCGTCGCGGAGGCCGCCGCGGACGCCGGCGTCGAGTGCGTCACCAGCGTCACGTCCGGGACCGCCTACCGGTCCATACACAACTACGTCGACGACCACGACATCGACGTCGTGGTGATGGGGACCCACGGGCGGAAGGGGATCGACCGCTACCTGCTCGGGAGCGTCACGGAGCGGGTCGTCCGCACGTCGGACGTACCGGTGTTGACCGTGCGACAGTCGACAGATGAGTAGTCGCACCGCACTCGGCAGACGGGGGTGACACCGATGCGCGACTGGCTCTCCCATCGGGTGGTCTCGTCGCCGGACGACACCGCCCTGATCCGCGCCGAGGACGGCGAGGCGTGGAGCTACACCGACCTCGACCGGCTGGTCGCCGAGACGGCCGGTCGGCTCGTCGCGCACGGGCTCGGCGAGGGCGATCGGATCGGCGTGCTGACGCCCCCGTACGTCGGCACCGTCGGCCTCGTCCACGCGACGATGCGGATCGGGGCGACGTTCGTCCCGCTCGGCCAGGAGCTGACCGCGCGCGAGATCGCCGCGCGGATCGACCGGACCGACCTCGACGCCGTCGTCTGCGCGGAGCCGACGGAGCCGACGGCCACCGACGCGGCGGCGGAGATAGAGGGGGTCCCCGTCTACTCCGTCGACGACCCGACGAGCGCCGAGGTCACCGGGATCCACGACGTCGACCCGGCGGCGCTCGACCCGCCGACGTGGTCGTTCGACGACCCGCTCTGCGTGCTGTTCACCTCGGGGACGACCGGCGAGCCCAAGCCCGTGCCGCTGACCGCTGGCAACGTGTACAGCTCGGCGGTCGCCTCGGCGTTCCGGCTGGGGGTCGAGGCCGACGACCGCTGGCTCGTGTCGCTGTCGCTCCACCACATGGGCGGGCTCGCGCCGGTGTACCGGTCGGTCATGTACGGGGCGACGCTCGTGTTGCGCGAGGGGTTCGACGCCGGCGGCACCGCCGACGACATCGACGCCTACGACGTGACCGGCGTCTCGCTCGTCCCGACGATGCTCAAGCGGATGCTCGACCGACGGGGGACGCTGTCGGACTCGCTCCGCGTGGTCCTGCTCGGCGGCGCGCCCGCGCCGGCGGAGCTGTTGGAGCGGTGTCGCGACTACTCGATCCCCGTCTACCCGACGTACGGGATGACCGAGGCGGCCTCGCAGATCACCACCGCGACGCCGCGACAGACGAGGGACCGGATCGGAACGGTCGGCCGGCCCCTCTTCGGCACCGACGTGACGGTCGTCGGCAAGGACGGCGACCCTGTCGAGCCCGGCGAGACCGGCGAGGTCGTCGTCAGGGGACCGACGATCACGTCGGGGTACCTCGCGCAGCGCGACGGCGACCGGTCCGAAGCGGACGACGACGGCGGCGAATCGGTCCCCGACGACATCGACCTGAACGGGATCGATCCCGCGGCCGTCGACCGGTCGGACTTCGGACCGTACGGGCTCCACACCGGCGACGTCGGCCGGTTCGACGAGGAGGGGTACCTCCACGTGCTCAACCGGGTCGACGACCGTATCATCACCGGCGGCGAGAACGTCGAACCCGGCGAGGTCGGGGACGTGCTCCGGGGGTACGTCGAGGTCGAGGACGTGGCGGTCGTCGGCCTCGACGACGAGGTGTGGGGCGAGCGCGTCGCGGCGCTCGTCGCCGTCGGCGACCGGTTCCCTGACGGGGCGGGCGTCGCGGGGGACGCCGCGAACGGGGAGCCCGAACCGACGGCGACCGACGTACCGGAGGGGGAGTCGGCAGATCCGGCCGACGACGCGACGGGCTCCGACGACGCGACGGGCTCCGACGACGCGACGGGCTCCGACGACGCGACGGGCTCCGACGACGCGACGGGCTCCGACGACGCGACGGGCTCCGACGACGCGACGCCGGTCGTGGCGGGCGAGGGCGTCGGCCCCGCACCGATCGACGAGGGCGCGTTCGTCGACTACGCTCGGGAGCGCCTCGCCGGCTTCAAGATCCCGAAGACGGTCGCGTACGTCGAGGATCTCCCACGGACCGTCTCGGGGACGGTCGACAGGGAGGCGACGCGGGCGCTCCTCCGCGAGCGAGGGACGGACCCCCGGAAGAGCACCGACGCGGACCTTGAGACGGCGGGGTTCAAGCCCGCGGACCCCGCCGAGCCGACCGGGCCGGCGGAGGCGGCGGCTCCGGACGGCGCGAGCATCTCGGAGTCCGACGCCGATCGCCCCGAAGAGGTCGAAATCGCCGACGCGGAGGAGGTCGCGGCCGGACCGACGGGCGAGGACGAGACCGAGAAGGAGACAGCGGAGACCGAGGGAGAAGGCGACGCGGACGCCGAGGAGTCGGGCGACACGGACGCGGTCGGCGACGGATAAACTCACCCAGCGTTCTTCGTTGTTCCACCGACGTTTTGCCCGCGGAGCTCTGAGAAGTCGTATGGAGCTGCTCGACGACAGCATCGTGCCGGAGCGCGCGCGAGACGTCAAACAGGAGGCGCGGGAGTTCGCCGACGAGTACATCGCCCCGAACGCGGAGGCGTACTACGAGTCCGGCGAGTACCCGTGGGAAGTGCTCGAAGCGGGGATGGACGCCGGGCTCGTCGCCCAGGACATCGGCGAGGAGTACGGCGGGAAGGGGTTCGACCTGGCGCAGGTGCTGGCCATCGCGGAGGAGTTCTACCGCGCCGACGCCGGCATCGCGCTCACGCTCCAGCTCGCCAGCTTCGGCGCCGAGATGGTCGAGGATTACGGGACCGAGGAACAGAAGGAGAAGTACCTCCGCCCGGTCGCCGAGAACGACCAGATCTCCGGGCTCGCGGTCTCCGAGCCGCAGACCGGCTCCGACCTGGCGGGCATGACGACGAAGGCCGAGAAGGTCGAGGGCGGCTACGAACTGACCGGCGAGAAGTACTGGGTCGGCAACGCTGTCGAGGCCGACTGGCTGACCGTCTACGCGAAGACCGGCGAGAGCGACGACCGCTACTCCAACTACACGCTGTTCATCGTCGAGACCGACTCCGACGGCTACGAGGCCGAGCACATCCCGGAGAAGATGGGGATGCGCGCGTCCAAGCAGGGCCACATCGTCTTCGATGACTGCTTCGTGCCCGAGGAGAACGTCGTCGGCAGCGAGGGCGGCGGCTTCTACGTGCTCGCGGACTTCTTCAACCACGGCCGCGTCATCGTCGGGGGGCACGGGCTCGGGCTCGCCGCCGCCGCCATCGAGGAGGCGGAGGCGTTCATCGACGAGCGCGAGGCGTTCGGCCGCACCATCGACGACTTCCAGGCCGTCCAGCACACCATCTCGGACATGCGGATCGGGTTCGAGTCGGCGCGGGCGCTCAACTGGCGCGCCTGCGAGAAGGTCGCGAACGGTGAGGACGCCGGCTACTGGGCCGCGCTGGCGAAGACCAAGTCGACGGAGGTCGCCACCGACTGCGCCGAGAAGGGCATGAAGCTCCACGGCGGCCGCTCGATCCTGACCGAGCGCCGGATCGCCCGCGTCTACCGCGACGTGCGCATCCCGGTGATCTACGAGGGCGCCAACGACATCCAGCGCAACCTCATCTACCGGCAGTCGCGATAGGCGGGTAGATCAGACGGTCGCCGCCAGCCACCGCAGGGCCTCGCCGCCGCCCGTCGCGAGCGGGTCGCCGTGTCCCACGCAGGCGACCTCGAACGACGGGGCGCGCGCCGCGAGGTCGCGCACGCTCGTCGCCACCGCGTCCGTGTCGTAGCTGATCAGCCAGCCGGATGGTTCGAGGTCGCCGTCCGACGCCGAGGCGAGGTCGCCGAGGAGGCCGACACCGAGTTCCCCGCTGGCGTACGCGACGTGACCCGGCGTGTGGCCGGGCGTGTGGTACGCCGTGAACGACCCGATCCGCTCGCCGTCGCGGACGCCGACGACGTCGAGGTCGGCGCGGTCCGTGACGAGCCCGCCGAGTCGCTGGATCAGGCCCTTGTGATTCCGGATCGACGGTGACCGCGACCCGCGAAGCAGCTGAGCGTCGAAGCCGTACGCGCGGACCGGCGCGTCGAGGTCGGGCGCGAGCGCCGCCAGCGTCCCGACGTGGTCGAGGTCGTAGTGGGTGAGCAGGACGCGGCCGACCTCCGAGACGGCGACGCCGGCCTCGTCGAGCCCGTCCCGGATCGCGGCCCCGTCCCACGGAGTCCCGGCGTCGACGAGCGTCGGCACGTCGTCGAAGACGAGGTACGCGTTGACGCCGCGACACTCGATCCGCCAGACGCCCTCGGCTATCTCGGTTGCCATGGCCTCCCGTACGGGAGCCGGATGCAAGAGCGCTCGCGTGCCGGATCGCGCCGCCGAGGTGGCGGGAGAGACATCGGGGCGCCGGGAAAGACATCGGGGCGCCGGGACGGGCGACGAAAACGCCAAGGCGCCGGGGCGACACCACGTGGTATGCGACTGGAGGACTACTGGGGGATCGGCCCAAAGACGAGCGAGCGGCTCACCGAGGCGCTCGGGACCGAACGGGCCGTCGAGGCGATCGAGTCGGCGGACGTCCGCGCGCTCGTCGACGCCGGCCTCCACCGCGGCCGCGCGACCCGCATCCTCCGCCGGGCGAACGGCGAGGCCAGGATGGACGTCCTCGCGACGGGCGACGCGCGCTCGGTGTACGACGACCTCCTCGGGCTCGCGGCCGACGCGGCGCTGACCGCGCACGCGGCCGACCGGATCAGGGTGATGACCCCCCTCCTCGACCGCGACGCCGTCGAGGAGCGGTTAGACCGGGTCGTCGCCGCCCGCGACGCGTGGGACGGCCTCGACGACGACGCGCGCGAGGCCGTCGCGGAGTCGTTCGCCGCCTACGACGAGGCGGACGGCTCCGACCTCGCCGCGGTCGAAACGGCGGTCGCGCTCCGCGAAACGGGGCTGACTGACGGCCCGTTCGCGGACGTGGGCGCGCTCGACGGCGACCGCCTGCGCGACGCGGCCGACGCGCTCGCCGACGTACGGGGCTCGATCGACCCCGCCGGCGACCTCGACGGCGACGACATCGAGGTCGCGGCCGGCGCCGACGCGGAGCTGGACCGGCTGCGCGAGCAGCTCGCGGCCGCGCGCGACCTCGCGGACTCCGCGTTCGACGTGCTCGAAACCGTCCGCGACGGGAGCCTCCGGGACTTCGAGGCGCTGGAGGCGGCGACGGTCGACCACGTCGCGCGCGAGACCGGCGTCGAGCCGGCGACGGTCCGGTCGGCGGCGCCCGACGAGGCGCTCGACGCGGCCGACTTCGTCTCCGGGACGCTGCGCGACCTCGTCGGCGAACTGGAGGCCGCCGTCGACGAGCGCGAGGCCGCGGTCGCGGCCGACATCCGCGAGCGGCTCGGCGACGAGTCGGGCGCCGACGAGGACACCGCGGTCGCCCGCGCCGCGACGGCGGTCTCGGACGCGGCGTTCCTGCTCTCGCTCGGGCGGTTCGCGGCCGAGAACGGGCACGTCCGACCGGCACTCGTCGACGACGGTATCGGCGTGCGCGGGGCGCGGAACCCCTTCCTCGGGGGCGACGTTCAGCCGGTCTCGTACGGCGTCGGCTCCCACTCGCTCGCGGGCGAGGCGGGCGTCGCGAGCGCGGACGCGCCGCCGACCGGCGACCGCGTGAGCGTCCTCACCGGAGCGAACTCCGGCGGGAAGACGACCCTTCTGGAGACGCTCTGTGCGGTCGCGCTGCTCGCGTCGATGGGGCTGCCCGTGCCCGCCGACGCGGCCGAGGTCGGGACGTTCGACCGGATCGTCTTCCATCGCCGGCACGCCTCCTTCAACGCCGGCGTGCTGGAGTCGACGCTGAAGTCGGTCGTCCCCCCGCTCGTCGCCGAGGGGCGGACGCTCATGCTCGTCGACGAGTTCGAGGCGATCACGGAGCCGGGCCGGGCCGCCGACCTGCTCAACGGCCTCGTCACGCTGACGGTCGACCGCGGCGCGCTCGGCGTCTACGTCACCCACCTCGCGGAAGACCTGAGCCCGCTGCCCGACGCCGCCCGGATCGACGGCATCTTCGCGGAGGGGCTGACGAACGACCTGGAGCTCCGCGTCGACTACCAGCCGCGGTTCGAGACGGTCGGGAAGTCCACGCCGGAGTTCATCGTCTCGCGGCTCGTCGCGAACGCCGGCGACCGCGGGGTCCGCGCGGGCTTCGAACACCTCGCCGGCGCGGTCGGCGAGGAGGCGGTCCAGCGAACGCTCTCGGACGCCGAGTGGGCGGCGAACGATGACTGACGACGAGGGGAGTCGGGGCGTGGGCCCCGACCGGATCCGGTCGGTCGCGGTCCACCGCGAGGACGTGGCGAACGCGCTCGAAGCGACGCTGCGGAGCGACCGCGAGGTCGTCCTCCGCGCGACGCCGCCCTTCTCGGGGCGGATGCGGGCCCGACTCCACGCGCTCGACGCGGGAGGCGGCGACGCGGACGCCGGCGACGGGGCTCCCGCGCCGCTCCACATCGACCCGCGCGCGCTGGTGGCCGAGGCGCCGCCGTACCCCGAGGTCGACGACACGGCGGCGGAACACCCCGACGCGGACCTCGCGGCGCGGCGGAAGCGACACGCCGAGGCGGTCGAGGACTGGCGCGAAACGGTGCGCGAACGCGTCGCCGAGACGGTCGAGATCGAGGTCGACGGCGAGACGCGCACCGTCGATGTCACCGCGCTAGGGTAGAAGGACTTCGCGGTCCGCGGCCTGACGCGGCCGCGACGCGCTACAGGCGGAGCCGCTCGACTGCGGTCCCCGCCGCCTCGAAGTCGTCGTCGGTCGCGGCCGCGACCACGACCGTGTCGGCGTCGGTGTCCGCGTCGAGGTCGACCTCGAACGCGCCGTCGGCGCCGGGGGAGACGAGCCGCGACGTCTGCCGCGTGTGAACTGCCACACGCTCGGCGTCCGTCTCACCGGCGATGACGACCGAATTTTCCACGAACTCGGCAGTGGCCGTCAGGTCGGGACCGGCCGGGCGGTCGCGGTCGACGTAGCGGTCGCGGACGACGGTCGGCGTCTCGACCGGCTCGCCCGCGTCGACGCCGTGCGCCAGCCGGACGAAGCCGGCCATCGACCACGCGAGGGGGGTCGCCCCCCCGGTGCCCTCGCCGAACTCCCAGCCGTACTTCGTCGGGTGCTCGCGGTCCCACACCTGCTCGGGGAGCATCAGCCCGGAGTTGCCGAAGCCAGCCATCGTCTCCAGCAGCGCCTCGGGTTCGAGCGCGTCCTCGTCGGTGCCGCCGAAGGCGTCGGGGCCGTCGCCGCGAGCGCGGAGCTCGTACTCCCCGCGCTCGCCGGTGAAGATGGGCCAGAGGCGGCCGCGGCCGTCGCCGGTCCCGGCCCACGGCGCGCCGGGGTCCCCCACTGCGATCTCGCCGTACGCGTCGCCGACGTAGCGGTACCAAGCGGCGCCGTGGGGGGTGTCGACGCGGATCGAATCGTCGACGACGGCGACGGAGTTCCGGACCACGGGGTCGTCGGCGGGCTTGATCCCCAGCCGGACGAGTTCGAGGAAGCCGCCGTCGACGATCTCGCGCTCGTCGTACGTCGGACCGTCGTTGGCGATCGTGCGCGGGCGACCGGACTCGGGGTCGCCGTCGGCCGTGATCCGGACGTAGTACGGGGTCCGCTCGTGGCGGTCGGTGCCGGTCGCGGTCGCGCACCAGTCCTCGACGCGGGCGGTCCAGTCGTCGGCGAGCGCGAGCCACGCGAGCGCGTCGGCGCGGAGCGACTCGGGCGACTCGGCCGCCCCGCTCCCCGCCTCCTCGGCCCCGTCGCGCCGGTCGGCCTCCGCGAGCGCGAGCGCGGCGCCGCAGACGAGACCCGCGATCTCGGCCGCGATGCTCGACGGCGAGTAGCCCGCCTCCTCCTCCCAGCGCTCCTGGGCGGTCTCGGGGCCGTTCTCGGCGATGTAATCGAGCGAGCGGGCGACCTGGTCGTAGGTGTAGTCCGCGTCCGCGAGGGTCACGCCGCGCTCGTACAGCTGCCACGCCATCACGGAAGGGAAGCCGATGTTGTCCATCTGCTCGCCGCCCCACCGGGTCCGCCCGTCGATGTAGGTGTTCTGCGGGAGGAAGCCGTCGTCGTCCTGCTGCGTGTTGTAGAGGTACGCCAGGGCGTCGGCGCCTCGTTCGAGGTCGTCCATCTCGATCAGCGCCGTGAACACCTGGTAGAGGTCCCGCGACCAGACGAAGTTGTAGCCGTAGCCGCGGTCCTCGGCGGCGTACTCGGTCTCGCCCCACGGGACCGAGGGGCTCGCGATCCCCGCGCCGTCGTGGGCCTTGTCCTCAACGGCCGCGAGCGTCATCAGCGCGAAGCGGTACTGCGCCGCGAGGCCGGGGTCGTCCGCGACCGAGTCGGGGAGCTCGCGGTCCGCGAGCCACGAGCGCCACGTCTCGGCGTACGCGTCCGCGGCGTCGTCGAAGCCGCGCGCGAGCGCCCCCTCGGCCTCGCCCAGCGCGGCCGCGGTGTCGGCGTCCTCGGCGAACCCGAGCGCGACCGTGTCGACGACGCGCTCGCCGCTGCCGACGAGGCCGGCCAAAACGACGTTGCCGACCGCCTCGGCCGACTCGTCGTCGCGCTCGCCGTCGCCGAACAGCGCGTCCGCCGCCTCGCCGCCGGCCGCGAGCGCGCTCGCCCAGTCGAACCTGTCGCCGCTCGCCAGCGCGAGCGCGGGGTCGAACGGCTCGCCCTCGTCGTCGACGAGCTTGCCCGGGTCGCGGTCGGGGTCGTCCTTGCGCGCGATCAGGTGCGCGCCGCGGTCGCCGTCGACGCGCTCGGCGCGGTCGTTCGTGCCGACGTTGGCGATGGTGACGTCCGCGAGCGCGTACACGTCGTACTCGCGGCTCCCCTCAAACCGCACGTCCGCGAGGATCGCCGTCCCGTCGGTGTCGACGGCGTACTCGACCCGGAGCGTCCAGGAGTGGCCGTGGCCGTCGCCGGTCTCGCGGATCCGCTGGACGTAGGCGAGCGCGTCGTCGGCCGCCGGCTCCGTCGTCCGCTCGATCGTCTCCGTCGCCGAGACGTGGCCCGTCTCGTCGAACGTGCGGATCGCGTACTCGGAGTCGGGGTCGGCGACGAGGAAGTCGAACGTGCGGACGTTCATCACGTCGATCCGCGGGAACCGCGCCTCGGTGAGCGCCCCCTCGGTGAGCGTGAACCACACCGGGACCGGGTCCTCGGCGTCGTAGTCGCCCGGCGTGCCGAGGCCGAACTTCCGGCCGGTCGTCCAGTGCGGACCCGTCTCGGGCCCGCTCTCGCGGTCGTGCGGGACCGGGAGCTCGCCGTGGCTCGCCAGCGTCACCGTCGCGTCGATGCGGAGCGCGTGCGACCACGCGATGGGCGTCGCGCTGTCGAGGTCGCCGTCGTCGAACGCCTGCTCCGCGAACAGCCCCGCCTCGTTGACGAAGGGGCCGTCCGGGCCGCACAGCTCGTACAGGTCGCGGGCGTCCGCGAACAGCGGGCCGGCGGCCCCGCCGCGCTCGTCGACGACGCCCGCGAGCGTCGCCGCGGCCGTCGCGCCCCACAGCGTCGCGATGGACCACACCTTCGCGGCGCCCTGTTCGGCCGTGCGCCAGTCGTCGCCGGTGAACCTGACGAGCCCCTCGACCGAGGCGGTCTCGCGCCGGAGCGCGTCGATCGTCTGCCGGACGTGCGTGTTGACCCGGTCGAGGAAGCGGTCGAACTCCGTCGTCGCGACCGAGTCGACGCCGGCGGGGCCGGAGCCGTCGGTGGCGGCCGCGGCGTCGCCCGGCGCGGCCTCGTCGTCGAGCAGGGCGGCGTACTCGGCGGCCGCCGTTGCGAGCGCGAAGGTGCTGGCGTCGGCGCGGGCGTCCTGCCCCTCGTCGCTTGCTCGCTGGAGGAACCGATCCGTGTCGGGGTTCCAGCGGGCGTCAAGGCCCGACAGCGCCGCGTCGGCGGCGGCGGCGGCGTCGGCGCGGAGCCCCTCGTCGACCGGCGCGCGAGCCACCGCGGCGAACGCCCGGAGGTACTCGGCGCCGGTGTGGGTGAACCGGCCGAGCGCGTTCTCCCAGCAGTTCTGACAGCGGCGGGGGAGCCCGTCGTCCTCGGTCGTCTCGAGGAGGAAGTCGACGGCGTCGGCGATCGTCTCGTCGATCCGGTCGCGCCACTCGGCGGGGAGGTCGGCCTCGCGGCGCAGCGTCGCGAGGAACGCGACGACCGTCGCGGGCTGGTCGAGCTGGTCGTTGGGGCCGGGCGTCGCGTTCGCGCCCTCGATCCGGGCGTTCGCCCACCCGGGCGCGACCTTCCCGGAGTCGGCCCACACCCGATGGGGCCACGAGCCGTCGGCGTCCTGCGTCCGGCAGAAGAAGCTCGCGGCCGCGAGCAACTCCTCGCCGGCGTCGAGGCCGAGCTCCTCGCTCGCGTCGAGCAGCGCGGTCGACACCGTGGCCTCGTCGCGGAACCAGGTGTAGCCGTAGCCCCCCGAGGTGGAGTAGAAGGGGTCGAACTCGGGCGCGGCGATCCGGGCGCCGGACTCCGCGGTGAGCAGGTCGAGCGCGCGGAGGTCGCTCGCGATCACCGAGCGGCGGGGGGCGTCCTCGGGCACGTTCGGACCGCGGCCGTCCGCGGCCTCGCGCAGGTCGTCGGCGTCGGGGTAGGCGGTCGCGATGTTCGAGACGGCCTCGATCCGGCGCTGGCGGTCGATGCCGTCGGTGAGGGCGTCCTTCGCGTCGTCGCCGGTGTCGCGCGCGTCGCGGCGGTCGACGACGGCGCGCCCGGCGAGGGTGACGCGCTCGGTGCGGCCGTCGCGCTCGAACGGGGCGCGGACGACGACGTCCGGGGTGAGTCGAGAGTCCTCGCGCCGGTCGATCTCGCCGCGGTGCGGGAACCCGTCGCCGCCCTCGCCGAGCAGCTCCGGGATCGTCCGCAGGCGCTGGCCGTGGGCGTTCGAGAGGCCCGTCGAGGCCGTGAGGAAGTCGTGTTCGGTGCGGTGGTACACCTCGACGACGCCGCCGTCCTCGGGGCCGGCGCCGTCGTGGACCATGTTGCCGACGCGGCCCTCGACCATGTCGGGCGAGAACGCGTAGGCGGCGACGAGCTCGGCGTCTGCCAGGGGCGAGCCGCGGAGTTCGACGTGGGTGAGGTGGGTGTCGCCCACCACCAGGTCGAACTGGTGGATGGTGTAGCGGCCGGCGTCGTACTCGGTCTCGACGAGCGGCGTGTCGCCGTCGTAGTGCTGGCGGGTCGTCTCGAGGTCGTCGAACCAGCGGACGCCGCGCCCGGCGGTTATCCCCGTCCGGAGGCGGTCGGCGCCGCCGACCTCGGAGAGGGAATACGAACAGTCGTGGACGGTCCCGTCCGGCCCCACGTGGACCAGTCGGCCGTCGTCGCCGGTGAACGCGCCGGCGGTCATCGAGTGCTCCGCCGGGTAGCGCTCTCCGCGCCGACGTTCGTGCTCCGTTAGGGCGGTACGCAGTCGCATACCCGCCCTGCGCCTGCCGGAGTAAAAGCCTTGACGACCGCGGCGGGTAACCGCGCGGCGGTCGGCGCCGCGGCGCGGTCACCGTCACAAGAGCAACACCGAAGGCCCCGGGGGTCGATGGCCGTCACATGCACCACCCCGGACCCCCGCGCTTCCTCGCGACCGGCGAGCGGACGGAGCTTGCACCGAGAGATCCGAACCCGGACGGCGCGTACGCGTGGCGCGTCGCCGACGCGCCGCCCGACAGCGAGTCGACCGTCGGCGACGGCCCCGTGACCGGATTCACCCCCGACGTGCCGGGGCGTTACCTGCTCGGCCTCGACGCCCCGGACGGCGACCACCTCCTCACCGTCCGCGCGTTCCCGGCGAGCTACGAGGGCGTCGACGTCGCGGGCGGGAGCGGGACCGCGATCCGCGACCGGGACGCGGACGACGGGCCGCGCGACTACGCCGCGCAGGGGCGACACGAGGGGGTCGGCCGGCCGCGGGTGCGGGTCGAAGCGAGCGTCGTGTTCGACGAGGAGCCGGGCGAGGAGGGCGAACACGCCGGGGAAGCGGTGTTCACCGCGGTCCCCTCGCCGAACCCGGAGTCCTCGCTCGACGCCGACGACCTGGCCGTGACGTTCGTCGTCGACGACCGCGACGTGGCCGACGCCGTCGCGGCGGGCCGCACGAACCCGCGGGACGCCCTCCGCGCGAGCGAGGGCGGCCGCGAGCTCCGCGTGCCGCTCGACGCGGTGCCGGACCGGCTCCGGGTACACGCGGTCGCGGTCGCGCGAGACCCGGGCGAGGACCCGCGCGTGAGCGTCGCCGACGCGGCGGCCGTCGAGCGCGCCGCGGGCGACCGGGCCGCGGCCGACGAGGCCGTGGGAAGCGAGGCCGTGCGGGTCCCGGACGCGCCCGACTTCGAGACGGTGCGGCTCAACGACCCGCCCGAGTGGACCCGCGAGGCCTCGGTCTACGAGGTGTTCGTCCGCACCTTCGCCGACGCCGACGAGGGCGAGGCGTTCGACGCCATCGCCGAGCGGATCCCGCGGATCGCCGACCTCGGCGTCGACACGCTGTGGCTCACCCCGGTCCTCGGCCACGACGGGAAGCCGCACGGCTACAACATCGTCGACTTCTTCGACACCGCCGAGGACCTCGGCGAGCGCGAGGACTTCGAGGCGCTCGTCGAGACCGCCCACGACCACGGCATGCGCGTGCTGTTCGACTTCGTCGCCAACCACACGGCGCGCGACCACGAGTGGTTCCAAGACGCCTACCGGAATCCGGCGTCGCCGTACCGCGACCGCTACGAGTGGCAGGAGTCGGGCGAGCCGGGCACGTACTTCGACTGGGAGCTGATCGCGAACCTCAACCACGCGAACCTCGACGTGCGACGGTTCCTGCTGGACGTGGTCGACGAGTGGGCGCCGCTCGTCGACGGGTTCCGCTGCGACATGGCGTGGGCGGTCCCCGACTCCTTCTGGCGGGAGCTCCGCGACCGCGTGAAGGACATCGACCGGGAGTTCCTCCTGATGGACGAGACGATCCCGTACATCCCGGGGTTCCACGAGGGGATGTTCGACGTCCACTTCGACGCGACGCTGTACTTCCAGCTCCGGCAGATCGGACGGGGGGCGGCGCCCGCGGAGTCGGTCCTCGACGCGGTCGGCCAGCGCGCCGAGATCGGGTTTCCGGACCACGCCGAGTTCCTCCAGTACATCGAGAACCACGACGAGACGCGCTACCGCGTCGAGTGCGGCGACGCGGCCGCGGCCGCCGCGGGCGCGGCGATCATGACGCTGCCGGGCGTCCCGATGGTGTACGCCGGCCAGGAGATCGGGCAGCGCGGGCGCCGTGACGCGATCGCGTGGGACCACGCGCGCGAGGAGGTCCGCGAGCGCTACGAGCGCCTCCTCGCGGTCCGCCGGGACCACCCCGCGCTCGGGCCGGACGGCGACCTCGCGCGCGTCGACTACCACGTCGCGAGCGGCAATCTCTCGGAGAAGCCGGTCGTCGCGAGCGGCGACGCCCACCCGGACGACGTGGTCGCGTTCCGGCGCCGCGACGGCGACGAGACGCTCCTCGTCGTCCTCAACTTCGCGCCGGCCGACGCGAGCGTCGCGTTCGACCTCGACCACGGGGAGCGCGATCTCGTCACCGGCGAGGACTGCCTCGTCGAGGACGGCGAGGGCACGGAGCGGGTCCGCGTCGACGAGGTGGCGGTGGTGCCGGTCTCGGAGCCATGAGCGGCGGTCGGGCGGCCGACCGCGGTCCGGACGGCCCGTCCGTCCTCCCGGACGAGACCGCCGCGCTGGTCGACGCCGCGCGGCGGGACCGGGCGTCGGCGGACGACCGGTTCGCGGCCGCGAGCGAGATCGCGCCCCGGCTCGGCGCGCACCCCATCCGGCCCGACGGCGCCGACCCGGCGACCGATCCCCCGGAGGGCGTCGCGTTCGGATTCTGGACGCCGGATCTCGTCGCGGACGGCGTCCCGGCCGAAGACGTGCGCCTGGAGGTATTCACTCCCGTCGACGACGGCGGCGACGGGTTCGCGGTCGATCCCGGCCGCGAAGACCTCCGGGAGGTCTCGTTCCGGATCGACCGGCTCCCGACGGAGCGCGACGGCGAGTTCCACTGGGTCGCCGTCGAGGGGCTCCCGGTCGGGACCGCCGACCGGCTCGGCGCGCTCTACCAGCTCGTCGCCCCGGAGCCAGACGGCGACGGATCGTACCGGACCGTCAGGGACCCGCTGGCTCGCTCGCTCCCGTTCGGGGCGTTCGCACCCGCCGAGGCGTACGACTGGCCGCGGCTCGACGCGACGCGGCCGGACCGCGACCACTTCGCCGCGCTCGGCACGGACGAGGAGTCGGTCCCGACCGACGAGGACGACGGCTTCCCGCGGGTCGAGCCCGCGACGAGCATGCTGGAGGTCCACCCCGGCACGTCGACCGAGTTCGGGTCGCTGCGCGCGCTCGCGGCGCGGTTCCGCGAGGTCGGCGACAAGCTGGAGCGCGGCGAACCGCTCGACCCGCACGAGCGCAACTACGCCGGCTACGACGCGGTCCAGCTGATGCCGGTCGAGCCGCTCACGCAGGCGTACGGCCGGCAGTGGTACTGGCGGCCGGGCGGCGCGGAAGGGGCGGCGGACGGCCCACCGCTGAACCGGGACGCCGACGCCGAGACCGCGACGGTCGGGGTGAAGCGGCCGGACCAGCGGAACTGGGGGTACGACGTGGTCGTGAGCGGCTTCGGCGCCGCGAACCCGGCGCTGCTGGAGACGGGCCGGCCCGACGAGCTCGTCGAGTTCATCGCCGCCTGCCACGCGATGCCGGACCCGATCCGGGTCGTCTTCGACGTGGCGCTCGGCCACGCCGACGAGGCGGCCGCCGAGCTGCTCCCGGACCCGTTCTTCGAGGGGCCCGGGATGTACGGGCTCCACCTCGACTACCGGCAGCCGGTTGTGCGAGCGATCCTCTTGGAGCTCCACCGGCGGAAGGCGAACTTCGGCGCGGACGGGATCCGGGTCGACGGCGCGCAGGACTTCACCTACCACGACGAGGAGACCGGCGAGCAGGTCCACGACGACGCGTTCCTCGACGCGTTGGACGGCGTGGTCCACGAGGTCGCGGGGACGGGCTACCGCCCGTGGATGATCTTCGAGGACGGTCGGCCCTGGCCGCGGGAGGACTGGGAGCTCGCCTCGACGTACCGCACCCTGATCGACCGACACCCCCACGCGTTCCAGTGGTCGCCGGTGACGTTCGCGCACAACAAGCCGGCGCTGCTCACCTTCTGGGCGACGAAGTGGTGGCGGATGCGCGAGGTCGGCGAGTTCGGAAGCCGGTGGATCACCGGCGTCGCCAACCACGACACGCTCCGCCGCGGTTCGCAGGTCGAGGTGACGGACGACTGGAGCGGCGAGCTGATCAACCCGTACCTCGCGGCCGACCCGCGCGGGACGATCCGGGAGGCGTACGACAGCCCCGCCGCGCTCGTCTGGTTCCACGTCGCGATGCCGGGCGTACCGATGGACTTTCTCCACGCCAACTACCGCGCGCCGTGGGGGTTCGTCCGCGACACCGACCCGACGTGGAACGTGAAGGTGGTCGCGGAGGAGGCGCCGTGGATCGACTGGCACGTCCCCGAGGGAGCGCTCGCGGACGCCGACGGCACCGGTGACGCGTTCCCGCGGCTTCGGGCGCTCGGCTTCGAGACGCGCGCCGACCTGAAGTCGGTCGCGACGACGCTGTCCGACCTCGTCGACGCGACCGACTACGACGTGGACCTGATCGCCGAGCTGTTGTCGGCGATGGGGACGCCGATGGACGCGGAGGAGGCCGGCAACGGGCTCGACGCGGACGACCTCCAGCGCTTCTCGTTCGCGTGGAGCGGCGACGTGAGCGAGTACCTCACGCTCGACCGGTGGGCGGACGAGCAGGACGGGGCCCGGACCGCGTTCGACCGCGCGGTCCGAGAGTTTCGGCAGGCGCGACCGTGGCTCCGCGACGACGTGGACCCGGACCGCGGGGAGGCGTTCGGCTACCGCCACCCGACCGAGGGAACCGTGGTGTACGAGGCGTGCCGGCGCGCACCGGACGGAGACGAGACGCTGCTCATCGCCTGTAACACGGAGGGGACGCCGGTCGAGGTCTCGCCGGCCGCCGTCCTCGCCGACCTCGGAGCGGAGCGCGCCGGCGGCCCCGGCGACGACGCGAGCGGCGAGTGGACTGTCGCGCTCGCGCCGCCCGACCTCGGCGTCGAGCCGGGTGACTCCGCCGGCTCGACGGCGTCGGTGACGCTGGAGACGGCGGACGCGGTCGTGTGGCGGCGGACGGAGTGACTGGCGGCCCGCCCGGGCTCCGAGGACCGTCCGGGCGAGCCCCGCCCGGTCACAACGCTTGAGTCGGTGGGGATCGCAGGGGGTCGTATGCGATTCGACCGCTCCGACGCCGTCTTCTGTCACGTCACCTCGCTGCCGGGGGCGTACGGGATCGGCGACCTCGGCGAGGGCGCGCGCGACTTCCTCTCGTTCCTCGGCGAGGCCGGCGTCGACCACTGGCAGATCTGTCCGTTCGGGCCGACGCTCTCCGTTGCCGGGGAGTCGCCGTACCAGTCGCCGTCGGCGTTCGCCGGCAACCCGCTGTTCGTCGACCCCGACGGGCTCGTCGCGGACGGGTGGCTCGACGAGAGTGACCTCGAACCGGTGCCCGACTTCCCGACCGGCCGCGTCGATTACGACGCGGTCCGCGAGTACAAGCTCCCGCTGTTGCGGACCGCCTTCGGCCGGTTCGAGGAGCGGGCGACCGAGGCGGACCGCGCCGCCCTCGACGAGTTCCGCGAGCGCGAGCCGTGGCTCGCCGACTACGCGCTGTTCCGCGCGCTCTCCGACGCGCGCCCGGAGGACGTCTGGACCGACTGGCCCGCCCCGCTGCGGACGCGCGACCCCGAGGCGCTGGCCGACGCGCGCGACGAGCACGCCCGGGAGATCCGGTTCCGGGAGTTCGTCCAGTGGACGTTCGACCGCCAGTGGCGCGACCTGCGGGCGGTCGCGGCCGATGAGGGGGTGTCGATCGTCGGCGACGTGCCCATCTACGTCGCGCTCGACTCCGCCGACGTGTGGGCGAGCCCGGAGGCGTTCCGGCTCGACGAGGGGAACCGCCCGACGGCGGTCGCGGGCGTCCCGCCCAACGCGGGCGACGACGGGCAGCGGTGGGGGAACCCGCTGTACGACTGGGAGCACCTCGCCGAGTCGGGGTACGACTGGTGGCTCGACCGGTTCCGTCGGCTGTTCGAGCTCGCGGACGTGGCGCGGCTCGACCACTTCCTCGGGTTCGCGAAGTACTGGGCGATCCCGGCCGACAGCGACGACCCCGCGGACGGCGAGTGGCGCGACGGGCCGGGGCGCGACCTGTTCGAGACGGTGGAGCGCGAACTGGGCGAGGCCCCCTTCATCGCGGAGGACCTCGGATTCGAGGAGCCGGCGATGGAGGAGCTGATGGCGGAGTTCGGCTTCCCGGGAATGCGCGTCCCGCAGTACGCCGACTGGTGTGCGGAGGGGAACCAGTACCAGCCGATGCACTACGGCGAGGGCGTCGTCGGCTACACCTCGACGCACGACACGGACACCTGGGTCGGCTACTTCGAGGACCTCCCGGCCGAGCAGCGCGACTGCTTCCGGTACAACGTCGGGTCCGAGCCCGGGGAGTCGCCCGAGTGGGCGATCATCGACGCTGTGTGGGGGTCGGACGCGATCCTCGCGGTGACGACGCTCCAGGACCTGCTCGGGCTCGGCAGCGACGCGCGGTTCAACGAGCCCGGCACGATGGCCGGCAACTGGGAGTGGCGCGTCACCCGCGACGCGCTCGACGACGAGACAGCGGCCCGGCTCCGGGAGCTGGGCGGGCGACACGTCCGGTAGCCCGTGACGGGGATCCTCCCCGACGCGCCGGTCGTCCACGTCCTCGTGATCGCCGCGGCGACCGGGCTGATCTGGGTCGGGAGCGGCTGGCTGGAGGAGGCCGCCGAGACCCTCGCCGGCTACTACGGGCTGCCGGCCGTCGTGCAGGGGTCGGTCGTGGTCGCGGTCGGGTCGAGCTTCCCGGAACTCGTGAGCGTGCTCGTCACCGCTTTCACCGGCGTCTTCGACATGGGCGTCGGGGCGCTCGTCGGGTCGGCCATCTTCAACGTCCTCGTGATCCCCGCGGTCGCCGGCCTCGGGACAGAGTCGGACCTGGAGGCCAACCGGGCGATCGTGTACAAGGAGGCGCAGTTCTACATGCTCGCCGTCTCGGCGCTGGTCGTGACGTTCGCGCTCGCGGTCATCTACTTCCCGGTGTCGACGGAGCCGATCGTCGGCGAGCTGCCGCGCTCGCTCGCGGCCATCCCGCTCGGGCTGTACGTGCTCTACCTGTTCATCCAGTATCAAGACGTCGACGACGCGGCGGCGGAGCGCGTGCGCGACGGGGTCGACCTCCGGCGGGAGTGGGCGAAGCTGGCGGCCGGCCTCGGGCTCATCGTCGTCACGGTCGAGCGGCTCGTCGCGTCGGTCGAGTCGCTCGGCGCCACCTTCGGCGTCCCGGAGTTCCTCGCCGGCGTCACGGTCGTCGCGGCGGCGACGAGCCTGCCGGACGCGCTGGTGAGCGTCCGGACGGCGCGCGACGACCGCGGCGCGACGAGCCTCGGCAACGTCCTCGGGTCCAACACCTTCGACCTGCTCGTCGCGATCCCGCTCGGCGTGCTGATCGTCGGCGCGGTCGAGGTGAACTTCTCGACGGCGGTGCCGATGTTCGGCGTCCTGACGGCCGCGACCGTCCTCCTGTTCGTGACGCTTCGGACGGAGCTCGCGCTCGGGGAGCGCGAGTCGTACGCGCTGCTCGCGGCCTACGCGCTGTTCGTCGCGTGGGTCGTCGCCGAGACGGTCGGTGCGACGAGCGTGCTGAAGGGCGTGTGAGGTCCGGCGCGGGCGGTCACGCGACGACCGTCGCCGGACGGCGATGCCTCAGTAGGAGTTTCGGCCGATGATGAGGTACAGCAGGAGGCCGAGGATCGGCGCGAAGAACACCACGAGCGCCCAGAGCACGGGCGGGTGATCGCTCCGCGACTGCGCGTCCGAGTACGTCCACACGATCATCGCCAGGTGGACGACGAGGAACACGAGGCTGATCAGCAGGGCGATCCCGGCGGCCGCACCCTGGAGGAGCAACGGGGACATGCCATCTTATGTACGAACGGGCCCCGACAAGTGCTTTCGGATCCGCGCCCGGCGAAACCGCTTTTCGCGTCGAGTGCGAACCGTTCGCATGGTGAACGCGGTGCGCGCGCTCGGCGCCGCGATCGAGTGCCTCGGCGTCGGCGTCCTGCTCGCGCGGTGGCGAGCGGCCGGCGACGAGGTCCGGGCCGGCCCGTTCGCGGTCGGCTTCGCGGCCGGCTACCTCTATCGGCATTCGCGGACGATCGCCGGCTGTCGGCGGCTCCGGGGCGGACCGGGGCGGACCGTCGGCGTCGCGCTGGCGTGGGCGGCGCTCGGGGTCGCCGTCGCGCGCTCGCTCGACGGCCCGGCGGCGAAGCGCTCGTTCGCCGCCGGTCTCGGAGCGGGGTCGGCGGGCTACTGGCTCGCGCGGCGGAACGAGTGACGGCGCGGCGCCGGCGACGAGCGGTCGTGCCGCCGAGCGCCCGGCCGGAGCCCGAACCGTTTTGATCCCGCGGGACCCGGTGCCGGTATGAACCTCCCAGTCGACGCGGACCGGCTCCGCGCGGACATCGAGGCGAACGCGGCGTTCGGCCGGGTCGAGACGGACGACGCCGACGCGCACGCCCGAACGAACCGAACGGGGACCGAGGCCAACCGGGAGGCCCGGGACCGGCTGGTCGCGCGCCTCCGCGACGCCGGCCTCGACGTGACCGTCGACGCCGTCGGGAACGTCCTCGGGACCTGGACTCCCGAGAACGCCGACCCGGGCGCCGCCCCGGTCGTCTCGGGGAGCCACCTCGACAGCGTCCCGGAGGGCGGCATCTTCGACGGGCCGCTCGGGGTGTACGCCGCGCTGGAGGCCGTCCGCGCGATGCGCGACGAGGGCGTCGAGCCGGACCGGCCGGTCGGGGTCGTGAGCTTCACCGAGGAGGAGGGCGGCACCTTCGGCAACGGGCTGTTGGGATCGACCGTCGCGACCGACGAGCTACCCCTCGACGAGGCGCTCGCGCTGTCGGACGGCGACGGGGAGACGCTCGGCGAGGCGCTCGACCGGATCGGCTACCGCGGCGGGGACGCGGTCGACGCCGCCACGCCGACCGACGCGGAGGGCGCGCCGACGACGGTAGACCCCGCGTCGTGGGGGGCGTTCTACGAGCTCCACGTCGAGCAGGACACGACGCTGGAGGCGGCGGGCGCGGCGGCCGGGGTCGTGACGACGATCACCGGGATCACCCACTGCGAGGCGACGATCGACGGGGAGGCGAACCACGCGGGCGCGACCCCGATGGACGAGCGGACGGACGCGCTGGCGGCTGCGAGCGAGTTCGTCTCGGACGTCGAGCGCGCCGCGAACGAGATCGTGGAGTCGTCGTCGCCCTCGGCGGTCGGTACGGTCGGGTCGCTGTCGGTCGCGCCGAACGCGACGAACGTGGTCCCCGGGCGCGTCGAGGCGGGCGTCGACGTGCGCGACGTGGAGGCCGAGTCGATGGAGTCGATCGTCGACGCCGCGCGCGGGTCGCTGGCGCGGCTGGAGCGCGAGCGCGGAGTCGAGACGGCGTTCGAGCGCCCGTTCGACGTGGCGCCGACGCCGATGAGCGACCGCCTCCGCGAGGCCGCCCACGAGGCCGCCGACGCCGCGGACCGCGAGGCGGTCGACCTCCACTCCGGCGCCGCCCACGACGCGATGCGGGTGGCGCGCGTCGCGGACGCGTCGCTGCTGTTCGCCCCGTCGCGCGACGGGATCTCGCACAACCCGCGCGAGTGGACCGACTGGGCCGACTGCGCCGCCGCGACCGAGGTGCTCGCCGGGGCGATGGCGCGCGTCGCCGCCGGCGACCCGTGACGGCCGCAGGCGAGGGCGACGCGCGCGAGCGCCCCGGCACAGCCGCTTTATTTGTCGGACACCCCGGCCCGGAGCGGTCCGAGAGTGAAGTATATATACGATCGCGCGGCCCGAACGGCGGTCCGGGCGTCGTCGCGATCGGACCGTCAAGGCCGCCCTGACGGCCGTTTTCCTCCTCCAGAGGCGAATTTCGTCTTTCGCCCACTATCGTCAATAGCGACATATTTATATGTTCTCACCACTAACTACATGTTAACAGACTGGCGATTGCGGACCTCGCTGTATTTTCGTCGGGGGATCGTCGGAGCAAGCCCATGACAGAGACATACACCTACAGCGACGGCGGCACGGAACGGGACCGACTCGCGGACCGAGGCGACGCGCCCGCGTCCGGCGAGCGCACCCGGACGAGGGACGCGGCGGGAGCGGAGTCGACGAGCGTCGACGAGCGCACGGAGAACGAGCGCGAGCGGATCACCACCTGTCCGGAGTGCGACGGCCGGCTCGCCACGGACACGGAACACGGTGAGACGGTCTGTAGCGACTGCGGGCTCGTCGTCGAGGAGGACTCGGTCGACCGCGGGCCGGAGTGGCGCGCGTTCAACTCCGGCGAGCGCGACAGCAAGTCGCGGGTGGGGGCCCCGACGACGAACATGATGCACGACAAGGGGCTCTCGACGAACATCGGCTGGCAGGACAAAGACGCCTACGGCAAGTCGCTCTCGGGCCGACAGCGGCGCCGGATGCAGCGACTGCGGACCTGGAACGAGCGCTTCCGCACCCGCGACTCCAAGGAGCGCAACCTCAAGCAGGCGCTCGGCGAGATCGACCGGATGGCGAGCGCCCTCGGGCTCCCGGACACCGTCCGCGAGACCGCCTCCGTCGTCTACCGCCGGGCGCTGAGCGAGAACCTGCTTCCGGGCCGTTCGATCGAGGGCGTCGCCACCGCCTCGCTGTACGCCGCCGCACGGCAGGTGGGGAACCCCCGGAGCCTCGACGAGTTCACCGCGGTCTCGCGGGTCGAGAAGATGGAGCTCACCCGGACGTACCGCTACGTCGTCCGCGAGCTCGGACTGCGCGTCCAACCCGCTGACCCGACGAGCTACGTCCCCCGGTTCGTCTCGCGGCTCGACCTCTCGGAGGAGACCGAGCGGCGCGCGCGCGAACTGCTCGACGACGCCGCGAACGCGGGGATCACCAGCGGCAAGTCGCCGGTCGGCCTCGCCGCGGCCGCCGTCTACGCCGCGGCACTGCTGTCGAACGAGAAGGTGACCCAGAGCCAGGTGTCCGACGTCGCCGACGTCTCGGAGGTCACCATCAGGAACCGGTACAAGGAGCTGCTCGACGCGAGCGGAACCGCGAGCGCCTGAGCGGGCGATGCGGTCGTAACCGATCGCGGGGTCGGCCCGTCGAATCGGCCGCGGGACCGACCCGCCGACCGTCGCGGATCGCCTGCCACACACGTTTTTAACGCGGCCGCCTGTACTGGATGACATGGTTGACGCGTTCGTCAGACTCGTCTGTCCGGAGTGCGGCAAGGAGTGGCAGGACAATCCCGCCGAGCTTCAGGATCTGCGGTCCAACTTCACCTGTTCGGCGTGTCACGCGACGCGCCGCCTGACGGAGTTCATGCGGACGGAACGCGACCTCGAGGCCGTCAAGCAGTTCCAGTAGCGCACGCCGGCGCGACGGCCGGCCCGCGATGCCGATCCTTCCGGTCGCCCGGTGACCGACCGCGTAGCGACGCCCGTCGCTCGCGAGCCGGCGACCGCTCCGGACGGTCGCAAACGATCCTGATAGATCTATCGAGAATCCACTTCTCCGCCCCGCTACTCGCGAAATACGCGAACAGCATGGTAACGTGACTCAAGATAATAATATAAACCTCCGGTAGTAAAGGACTGGTACTCATGAAGAAGCAGGAGCTCATCCATCTTCACGGTCTCCTCGCGGAGGTACGAAAACAGTGCGAGTTCTGGGACGACGACGTCGACCTCGAAGCCTACGAGGAACTGGGCGTCAAGCCGACATCGATTCACAAGTCGAAGACCGACCACAAAGCCGCCGTTTTCAAGCTGACCGAAGGAATCACCGAGCCGATGGAGTCGTCCGAATCGGAGCCGCTGGCCCCGACGGCCGACTGAACCGTCTACTGCGCGCCGCTCCTCGCCGACCGACCGTTCACCGATCAGCGACGCCGCCGTCCGTCGTCCCGTGTCGTTCTCGCCCGCGGACCGGCGGTGTCCGAACCGCTCTCGGGGCTCAGCGACCGTCAGCCGGCCCGTCGTCGCCGGGATCGAGTTCGCCGTCTTCCGACTCCGGCGTTCCTTCAGCCGTCGGGGAGTCCTCCGGACGGTCGCTCTCTTCGGGGGCTATCTCAGTCACCGAGAGCACTTTCAGCGGAATGTTACGGAGCCGCTTGCCGATCTCCTTGCGCGCGACGCGGCTGGCGTGTTCGTCGCGGTCGACGTTGAACACGTCCATCCGGAGTTCGAGGGCGACGAGCGCCTCGTCGGCCGCAACGAACGCCGGGTCGAGCTGCTCGCCGCTGGGCGACGTCCGCGTGCCGGTGTCGATCTCGACGTAGTTGAGGTCCGGGTTGAGCATCTCGCCGGTCTTCGAGATGGCGATCCGGACCGCCTCGTCGGGGGTCTCCACGTCGTACACCGGGACCGCGGCCTCGACGACGACTCGACAGTCCATCACAGCCGAGCGTACCACGCGAACGAGTATCAAACTTCGGACGGGACCGACTCTCGGCGGCCGACGCGGTCGGCGAGCGGGCGTCTCGCGGCCGCTCGTTCCCGCGGAGACGCCGGCGTCCGCGGACGCGGGCCCGTCGGTCACTCCCCGCCGGCGCGGAGGTAGTAGAACACGTACGTCTGCGCGTAGCCGGCGAACTCGCCGCCGAACCGCTCGCGGATCGCGCGGGAGGTCGCCGCGTAGCTCCCGCGGTCGCAGTCGGGGTAGTACTCCTCGATGGTCGTGCGGATCCAGGTGTCGAGCGGCACCGCTTCGAGGAAGCCTAGCGAGAACAACAGCACGCAGTCGGCGACCTTGTTCCCGACGCCGACGAACCGCGTGAGCGACTCCCGCGCCTCCTCGTAGGGGAGGTCGGCCGCAGCCAGGGGATCGGCCTCGCCGCTCGCGACCATCTCCGCGGTGCGCTGGACGTACGGCGCCCGATAGCCCAGAGAGAGGTCGCGGAGCTCCTCTTCGGTGCGCGCGGCCAGCTGATCCGGCGTCGGGAACGCCCGGTACGTCTCGTCGCCGAGCGCGACCGCGTCGCCGTACGTCTCCCGGAGCCGCCGCTGCATCCCGTGGATCCGCGCGACCCGCATCTGCGCCGAGCAGATGAACGAGATCAGACAGGGGAATACCGGGTCGCGGGTCAGTCGCATCCCCTCGTAGGCGTCGTAGGCCCGTTCCAGCAGCGGGAGGTCGGGCGTCGCGTCCAAGATCGCGTCGAGGTCGTCGTCGAGTCGGAGCAGGTGCGTCAACAGCGGCTCGGCGTCCGTCGAGGCCTCCCAGCGGAGCCGCCCGTCGTGGACGCCGCCCTCCTGTCTGACCCGGACCGCGACGCGTTCCTCCGTCACGCCGGGAATCGGGTCGACGACGGTCTCGTACCACGCGTCGCCGCCGTGGGCGTGAAGCTCGTCGTAGGTCTCGCCGTCCGCGCGGTTCCAGAGGTAGCTCTGTCCGCTCTCCAGGGTCGCCTGGAGATCGAACGGTCCAGCCAGATCGCCGACGTCGATCGCCCCGCGTTCCATCGTCTCGTCTCACGCCGCGCGCGGGCATGCGGGTTTCGGTCCCAGAACCGCCGCCGAGGACGGCTTTTTGTCCGCCCGCACCATACCGCGGGTATGCCGACGTACAGGCGGACGACTCGGGTGCCGGCCCCGATCGAAGACGTGTGGGATTTTCACTCCACGGTCGACGGACTGCGAGAACTCACCCCGGACTGGATGCGTCTCGGCGTCGACAGCGTCGCGGGGGCGGACGGGTCGCCCGACCCCGAGGTCCTCGTCGCGGGCTCGGAGATCGAGATGTCGGTCCGCCCGTTCGGGGCCGGACCGCGACAGCGGTGGACCTCGCGGATCGCCGAGCGCGAGCCCGACGGCACGGCGTCCCCGGAGCGCTCCGCCCGGTTCGTCGACGTGATGGAAGGCGGTCCGTTCCGACGGTGGGAACACACCCACGCGTTCTACGCCGACGGCGACGAGACGCTCCTCGTCGACACGGTCGCCTATCGGCTGCCGCTCGGCCCGCTGGGCGACGCGGTCGGGCCGCTGGCGAAGGTTGGATTCGAGGGGATGTTCCGCGATCGGCACCGCCGAACCGTCGAACGGTTCGCCGAGGAGTGAGCCGCTCGCCGAAAACTGAGAGTCCGACGAACGTTGACCGGGTCGCGGCGACGACGACGCCGACCGAACGTTACGGCGCCGCGACCCGCGTCGCGTCCGTGTCGAAGGTGAGTTCGAAGACCGCGCCGCCGTCGTTCCGGACATCGATGTCCCACTCGTGCGCCTCGACGATCCGGTCGACGATCGCCAGGCCGATCCCGGAGCTGTCGGCCGAGGAGACGCCCGAGTCGAACACCGTATCGACGAGTCCGACCGGGATGCCGGGCCCGTCGTCAGCGACGTACATCCCGCCGACATCGCCGCCGTCGGTGAGCGGACCGATCTCTATCGAGACCTCCGGACCGCCGTGGTCGATCGCGTTCCGGAAGAGGTTCTCAAGCGCCTGCCGGAGCCGGCTCGGGTCTGCCTCGACGCGCCCGATTTCGTCGGCGATCGTGAGCGTCGCCTTCGGCGCGCGCACCGAGTCCCAGGCGTCCTCGGCGACGGCCGCGACCGGCACCGGCTCCGTGTCGCCGATCGCCTCGCCGCGACGCGCGAGCATGAGCAGGTCGTCGATCAGCGTCTCCATGCGGTCGACCGCGCCGCTCATGGCGTCGTACCGCGACGACGTGAGTTCGTCCTCGGAGAGCGACAGGTAGCCGGAGAGCACGTTCAGCGGGTTCCGGAGGTCGTGCGAGACGACCGCGCTGAACTGTTCCAGCTGTTCCGCCTGCCTGCGGAGCGCTTCTCGGCGGTCGTTGCGCGCGATCGTGTGCGCGATCAGGTCGCCGAGGGTTCGGTACAGGCTCACCTCTTCGTCCGTCCAGACGCGGCAGTCGTCAGACTCGAACGCGACGATGCCGCTGAGCTCCCAGTCGACGACGAGCGGGACGTGGACCGTCGCCGCCGGCCCGGCGAGGCCCGCGTCGTCGTTGCCCTCCGAGTCGTCCTCGGCCGGAGAGGATCCGCGTGCGACGTTGCCGAAGGTCGATAGCAGGTCCGGGTCCGGGAAGTCGTCGAACGGCCTCGGCGCCGGGTCGAACCCCTCGGGACACCAGTCGTAGGCGGGGACGAACTCGCCGTCCTCCTCGCGGTAACAGACGATCCGATCGAGTTCGGCGTGTTCGCCGACGTTCTCCATCGTCCACTCGATCTTCGTGCCGACCTCGTCGGTGCGCGTGCTCATGAGCGTCGTCCCGGCGTCGAGCAACACCTCGGAGAGCCGGGCGACGCCGTCGCCTCCGAGCGTGACGCGGTCAGGGCTCATCTGCCCCCGGATCCGCTCCGCGAGCGGGTCGACCGCGTCCCCCCCGACGTGACGGCCGCGGTCGTCGGCCTCGACCACGTCGTCCACGTCGGCCGCCAGCAGTGTTCGGATCGTCGCCGTCGACGCGTCCTCGACGAGCGCGATCACCGGCACGTGGGACGGGAGCGCGACGAGTCTCTCCGTGACGACGTCGTCCGCCACGGCCGAGGCGGTGACGACGACCCCGCACGTGTCTTTCAGCGGCTCCTCGCCGCCTCGGTCCTCGCCGAAGTCAGTGGGAGCGAGCGTCCGAAGGGACGGGCCGCCCGCGCCGTTCCACGCGGCCTCGACCGAACGGGCCACGCGTTCGCTGGCGCTCTCGTCGTCGCCAACGAACGCGACGACCGTTCGCCGGTCCATACTTTACCCACCGGTTCGGCGGTCTTGAACGTTCACCCCAAAATATCGGCGCTGAAAACGCTACGACGAGTTCGTCGTCGCGGTGACGTAGATACCAACGAGGACCACGCAGCCGCCGGCGACCGTCGCCGGGGTGGGCGTCTCCGACAGCAGCGCGGCCGCGAGCAGCGTCGCGCCGACCGGCTCACCGAGCAGGGAGACGGACACGACGCTCGACTCCAAGTGCGCGAGCGCCCAGTTGAGGACCGTGTGGCCGAGGAGCCCCGGTCCGACCGCGAGCCCGACGAACAGGAGCCACTCCCGGGCGGGGTACCCCGTCAGCGGGTGGCCGGCGGCGAGCACGAACGCGAGCAGGACCACCACGCAGACGCCGTACACGACGGTGACGTAGGGGACCAGCGAGATCCGCTGCCGCAGCGAGCGACCGGCCAGCACGTACCCCGCCGCGGCGACGGCACCGGCCAGCGCCAACGCGTTGCCGTACAGCGGGCGAGCCCCGACCGCCACGCCCCCCAGAAAGTCGCCGAGCGACATCGACGCCATCCCCGCCACGGCGACCGCGATGCCCGCGGCCATCTGCCGCGTGACGCGCTCGCGCAACAGCAGCCACGCGCCGACCGCGACGAACACCGGCTGCGCCTGAACGAGCGTCACGCTCGCGGCGACGCTCGTCCACCGGAGACTCTCGAACCAGGCCGCGAAGTGGATCGCGAGCGCGACGCCGGACAGCACCGCGAACGCGAGGTCGCGCGACCGGATCCGGCCGAACTCCCCGCGGTACCGCCACGCCGCCACCGAGGCCAACGGGAGGGTCGTGAACAGCACTCGGTAGAACGCGGCGACCGAGCTCGGCGCGTCGCTCAGGCGGACGAGGATCGCGCCCGCGCTCACCGCGACGACCGCCGCCGCGAGCCCCGCCCTCGGCGACACCGCTGGCGTCGAACTCATCGAGTCTTCGACCATTCGAGCGGGGAGTGCTTACCGGTTTCGAGAGTCGAGCGTGCGAGTCGGCGCGGTCGCCGTCATGTCCGCCGCCGACGGTGATTTCACCCCCCGTCGCGAACGACCGTCCATGTGTGCGGACACGTTCGGCGTCGGCATTCGCGTCGCCGAGACGGAGCTCCGGGTCGTCGTCGGCGTCCCCTCCGACATCGACGCCGGGTGGACCGACCCCGAGGCGTTCCAGTCGCTCGTCGCGGAGGCCGTCTGGGACCGGCTCGACAGGCGCCGGACGCTGGCGGCGGTCGACGCCCGGTACGACACCGGTGAGACCGCCGCCCTCGGAAGCGTGACGCTGGAGCCCGACGGCACCGTCGTTGAGACCGACCTCAGACGCATCGCGGAGACCGACGAGCGGGACGAAACCGGCGGCTGACACACCGAGCCGGGAGGCGACGTCTCACTCCTCGACGTCGTCCGCTTCGAGCGCCGCGCCGATCGCCGACGTCCGATCCGGCCGGTACGCGGTGAGGTCGTACCGGGTCGGTCCCACCGTGTCTCCCCACGTTTCCAGCGCGCCGAGCGTGACCAACCCCGACAGGGTCGCCCCCAGCGTCCGCGGCGTCGTCTCCGGGTCGGTCAGCGCGGCGTGGACCTGCTTCGACTGCGGGTAGTTCCGGTCGCACGCCTCGATACCGCGCTTGGCCTCTGCCCAGTGACGACGGACGTACCCGAAGGTGGTGGGGTCGTCGCGCGAGAGCCGTTCAACCGCCGCCGTCGCGGTCGCGTCAGCGTCGACGAGGGCGTCGAGGCGTGACAGTAACTCGGCGGAGCACTCGGCGGAACAGCCGAGCAGGACGCGGTTCGCCTCGTCGGCGAAGCGCTCACGGAGACGGTCCGCGAACCCGACCGCGACGTCGACGCCCTCCCGCGCGGCGACGGGCGCGAGGTCGTCGACCAACAGGTCGACCGTCCCCTCGGGAACGCCGTCGAGGTGATCGCCAACGGCGTCGAGCACGCGCTCCCCATCGGCGTCGCGGCCGAGCACCGTGTACGCGAGCCCGTTGTTCGGTACCACCTGCGTCGACGCGGTGGCCCCGCTCCGAGCGATGTCGTTCACGTCCACCGCCGCCTCCCGTGCCGGCGGCCCCGCTACGGTCCGACTCCAGCCCCTCCGCCACGCCTCGACGTCGGTGCCGAACAACACGGAGACGACGCGGTCCGAAGCGACGCCGTCGCGAAGCGACGGCTCGTCGCCGCAGCACAGTCGAACCGCGTCGTCCGACCCGCCCATGTTACATTGACTTCAGCGACAGAAGTGATAAACTTACGGACGAAAGTATTAGTACTGATACGGTTCCGCCGAGACAATCTTCGACTCAGCTCCTGGACGGCGCAGTCGCTGACGGACGGTACCCTGACTCAGCCGCCTCGATGGACGCCAACCACACCATCGAGTCAGTGTCCACCGAATCGGACGCGTCGCTGTCACTCGTTGGATATGAAGAAAGCCCACGGACGCGTTGTCCGTGGGCTGTGGTGGGAGTATTCCCGTATGAGTGGGCAGGCGGCGACTCGTGGTTCCCAGAGGATCGCTCACTCCAGTACTTCACGATACGCTGGTAGGCTTAACTTCCGTGTTCGGAATGGGTACGGGTGTTTCCCTACCGCTCTG
>NZ_SGTZ01000019.1:0-52722 GCF_005435115.1 Halorubrum sp. ARQ200
CGACCGTCACACCGACTGTGTCCTCAAAGCCCTGGACGACGTCGCGAAGCCCCTCGATCGACTGCATCCCCTTCCCGGTCGGCTCTAGTGGGATCACAAGCGAACGCGTCGCGGCGATTGCGTTGTAGAGGTGTGGGCCCGCGGTCGCCGGCGGATCGACGACAATTGTGTCGTACTCGTCGGGGATGCCGGCGTCGAGTAGCACTTCTCGGAGCCGGTCCCAGCGGTCGAACTCCTCGCCGAGGTCCTCCGCCATCGACTCTGCCCGGCCGAGGAGATCGCCGAGATTCTCCAGCATGTTGTGGCTTGGTACGAGGTCGAATCCGTATGCTGTCTCCTCGACGAGCTCATGGAAGTCGCCCTTCGGCCGGTCGATAAGATGTCGGGCGATGTTGTCGGCGTCGCCGTCCTCACGTGGGGTATCGACGCCGAGGAGGTACGTGAGCGAGCCGTTCTGTGGGTCAAGATCGATCGCGAGGACATCGCGACCGTGCTGGGCGTGGGCGTCTGCGAGATTCGACGCGAGTGTCGTCTTCCCGACGCCCCCAGCCTCTGAGTACGTCGTGTACGTGAGCATGTTATACTAGTTGGACTGTCTGATAATAAAGACACGTCAGACAAACTATCTGGTCTAACTAGTTGTACTAACTAGTACAACTATATGGGAAAACAGTACAACTACTTAGTACAACTGTTCAGACTAACTGATTAGTGTGACTACTTCTGCTATGAATAGTGAATTGCCACTCTCACATTCGCTATCTCAATAGCAAGTCGTATAGGCTGTTCTGGCTCTGTTGAAATCCTATTCTTCAAACATATTTTCACATGAAACAGCAGGTTGATGAGATCCTCAAAGCGATCACATCTCGAACTGGGATAAGAACTATGCTCACAGGAACGGTCCGTTGAATATGGTCTTCGTACCGGATGAACTCCCGGATCAACTCCTAGTTGATTACGAAAACGCGACCGTGTATGGGGATTTGGAACAGGAGAAGGTGCTTCACCAAGGCAAGGTTCGTGTTCTCCCGAACGGGTGGGTTGCGTTGCCCACTGACCGGCTCCTGTCTCCCGATGCAGTACACCACATCGATCCGTAGAGGTCCTGTACTGAGCGATCAATGCTGTGAAGATATCAACTTCTGAGGATTTCAACAGAGCCGCTGTTCTTTAGATCATATCTACTGATGAGTGCGCCGCTGCGTGACATCAGATTGGTTCGTAATGGTGAGCAGCAGCGCGCTCCAAACCTCATCGGTCTCGACGAATCAGTTACCACGGTTGATGGAACACGATACACTGTCGTGGTCGCTGTTCGTACCGCCCGAGAGAACGATATCTCCCTTCTTCGGGCTCTGATTGATAATGACCTCTACCCGTTTGAGCACAAGTCATCGTCACTGCTCCGTTACGGCGGTGTCTCTCCACAAGGGCGTGCTACACGGGTTCAAGGACTTATTGAGGATCTTCGACATCTCCCGGTTTCTTGGAGCGCTATCCTTTGGGAAGGTCCGCATCGGGCTGCTGAACTCGCAACATGTGCGGTTACTGCTGCGAAAAAATCGATTACCAATCCACTGCAGACTGGAGACATCGCGCATGGATGTGGTCGGACAGCCTTTCTTCATGATGGTATCGAAGATTCTCACAGTAACTACTTCGAGCAACTGAAGCTACAGGTGCCCTCAGCATTCGACACTAGCTTCCAGCAGTCTATCTGCCCGGTCTTGCTGACATTCATGGAGAATGCTGATCGAACATATCCCGCGACGAATACTGCGGACTACATCGCTGGCCACATTGCCCACCAGCTGGAAAGCAGTCAATCTGACCTCCCGTCTCAAGTTCTTGAGTTCGACCCGTCATGGGTAGATCCAGCCCCCCAAGCAGAGGTCCCCTACCGACTCGACTCAGTGCGACCAATTCGCGAAGAAGGTGGTCGTTCCCGTGTACTCGCCTGGATTCTGGGAAAGGGCATTCCTAGAAACCCATCACCAATAAACAGAGACCCATTCCGAGACCATGTGGAACAAATTGCGGATGACGCTGTCCGATCGTATCTACTTGAGGAGTTTTAGATACAAAGACCGGATGTCGTCGGACCGTGAGCCACTACCTCACTATCCTAGCCGGGAGAGGCGGCGCGTTACGCTAACCCCCTCTCCCGCATCCTCACGTGTAGATACCCCGGTCTGAATAATAAGCATTGCGGCTTTGTTGAAACTATCAGCAGCTGATATTTTACACTACCAATCGCTCAGTACAGGGAATTCAGAGCCTACAATCCCTATTAATTACCTGGAGTGATCTGTACCCGAGTACAGCAGTTCAGTCACTCGTCGTGGTCAATATATCGGGCTTCCCATTCAACCCGAGCTTCAATCTCTCTCGTGCCTCGACGGGTGGTGCTGTACTCGTTGGTCCGTCGATCGCGCTGCCCCTTTTCGATGAGTCCCTTCTCAACAAGCGTATCGAGATTTGGATAGAGCCGACCGTGATGGATTTCTTTTTCGTAGTAGTCCTCGAGCTCGTCTTTGATCGCGAGTCCGTGGGGGTCATCAAGTCCGGCAATGACGTACAGTAGGTCTCGCTGAAAGCCAGTGAGGTCGTACATATCATATGTTACGTGTTCGAGTTTTGAAACACTATTGGTCTGGAGACCGCGTGTTCTGGAACCCGTCTCACACCCTCTAGGCGGTGATTTTGTCCGTTTGCTCTCACACTTGAGTCGGAGAATGAGCGTATTCCCGTCGCTGTCGTCGGGTGGATGCTACAACGTGGACCGGAACTCGGTAGAGAGCGTTTTCAGGTCTACCGTAGCGATTTTGTCAGTTGCGAGAAGCCGAAGGCGTGGGCGGCCAACATCTATTGGGACTTTTTCAGTCTCGATGAGGTCAGCGTCTTCGAGTGCTGATTTGGCCCGTGAGAAGGTTGCTTTCGAAGCGATACCCGCATCTTCTCCCCATTTCGAGATGTCGTAGAGGAGGGTCTCGTTGCGGGCTGCGAGGATGAGTATAATTTCGACGATACTGAGGTATTCGTTCCTCTTGGAAATGTCTTCAGCGTGTGCGAGGACTTCGTTGAGTTCGTCTGCGACGTCGTCGCCGATCTCTTCTCGGAGCGTTTCTTTCACTACTGAGAGTGCAGGTGTCCGGAGGTGATACTGCTCGGCGGCTTCGAATCTGGAGTCAAACTCACTGTAGACTGTTGAGACCAGTTCGGGGTCCGAGCTCGAGATACTGTGCTTGTCCATCACAGGAACGACAACCTCAGACTCGGTTGTGAAGATGGTATTCTGGACTGGCTCCGTGAGTGTCCGGAGGCTGAGTTGCTCCCGGTGGATGAGTTCGGCTATTTTTGATGCCGTGAGGAAGCTGTAGAGGGCGTCTTTGATTTCAGCTGAGTCTGCGAGGAGCCGGACCTTGGGCTGGTCCTCAACCGTTACGGCTTCCTCTGCGAAGGCTGCGATTTGTTCAGAGCGGGGGTTGATATAGAGTGCTGGCTCGTCTCGGTCGGAGATCATCTGTGTGAAAATATGTTGTTTGGCCATTTTCTGTTACTTTGCCGAGATATACTTAATAGATATGGTATCTGAGTGTTGGACTCTTTCGCCAGTTACGAGATGGGGCTGACTATCCTGTTTCGAGTACGCTCACAAGAAGCAGATTGTTGGTCGAAGTAGTGAACCTCGATCCGGGGTAGTAGACTCCGTGGTTCGACTACAAATCACGGTCTGAAAATCTAAACTGCTCGCATTGAGACGTGGTTTCACACGGTTGTCCGTAGGCTCGGCTCGCAAAGGCTACATCTCAGCCATCTGTTCACGCTCTACGTACCACTCGCGACGGTCGAGAACGTTCTGTACCGTCGCCACCGGGACATCGACTTCGTCCGCGATCTCCCGGCGGCTCTTCTCGGCGTTGTCAAGTTGGAAAATCTCCGTCACCGTGTCGAACTCTTCACCGGGCACCTGGTAGTGGCCGTTCGCGTCGTAGGTCATCCCAAACCGTGGTCGGCCGTGGTCGTACCCCTGCTGTTTGCGCCGCTCGATCGCGCGGCGAGACTTTTCGATCTCCTCCTCTTTGGTGTCGCGTTCGATTCTTCTTTTGAGATCGAAGGTGAGATCGTCTTCGTTGACCTCACCGGCGTAGACGATCTCGGTGTTACCCTGTCCAGCGGCGTATTGAATCACGCGTAGGTACTCGTCACGGCAAACTCGGCGATCGTCGAGTGCGATCAAATAGTCGAATCGACCAGACCGCAGCTCGTCGATGCGCTCGGTGACGCGTTCGTTCTGGTCGAGTAGGCCCGACTCGTCATCGCGGGTCATCGTCGAGAAACCAGTGTGGACCCCGAGATCAAGCTTTTCCACCTCGTCGGCCAGCTCGGCAGCGAGACCTGGCACGACCTCCCGCTGTTCTTCAAGGCCTATGTCGTCATCATCATCCTTCGACTTTCGGATCCACGCGAGGGCTCTACTCATCGACCACGGTCACCTCTAACGAACTCCCAGATTTGACTTTCCACTCAAGCCGTTTCCCATCGAGTTCCATCGCCTCCGCGAGTCCCTTCGGCACCGTCACTTTGTACTGCCCGTTCGCCCCCTGACTGACTCGCGTTTTTGCCATCTCAGTATAGGTCTATAGTTAGGCCTAGACTTAGTTCTAATTGTGGTGTTCAGAAAACCCCGGTTTTCTGGACACCATTTCCCGATCAGTTTCTACACCTACTCCTTCTCATCCTCTATCACTTCTTCATGTTCTGAATAATCCTGACTCTCAAGCAGTTCAATTGCCTCTCCTAGGTCGGAATCCGGGATTCCTGCTCTGAGATCTACATCTTTACCCAGATAAGTGATCTCCAGATCTGGAGTAGAAAACAAACTACCTTGTTCAGGAGTTCTAACTATTCCCCCTTGTTCAAGGGAGCTCACAATGTCACGCAGGGCCTTCTCATCTATCCCAGTAAGATAGCGTAATTCATTGAATCGGATCTCTTCATGTTCAGTTATTATGTCGAGAACTTCAGTATACAGCCGATGATCAGAAAGTTTTGAATTAGGTCCTGTATTGATATTTTTCGCCATGTCACCAATTGAGTCACTAATTCCCTCAATCCCCTTTCTGATCTTTTGCTCCTCGCTATCCCGGATGATCTGAGATTTGTTATCTATGAATGATAGAACGTCCAACTCAGATTCATTATAGTACTCCTCTCCAAACGGATTCTCAAAATCTGCCTCGACAACTACAATCCCCTCAGAATCGTGTTTCTCAATAAGATCTTGTATTTGATCCGTATTTAGTAGAAAACCGTCGCCTTCTCCGCCCTCTTGCGGAAGTCCAAACTCATACTCATCATCTGTTGATAGTACAGGAATGTGAAATTCGTAGGGCTCAACATCTGTATCCTTGAAATAGACTTTCCCGTTTACATTGTGTGCCGGGCTATTTCCTGTGTTTTGAATTAGAACGGTCATGTTGATCGGGCCGATGAGACCAAAACCACCCTTTACGACTGGTTGATTGCTTACTTTCCGTGTCTTTTCCATTTCTTCTGTCTGATCCTTGGTGAATTTCGTATATGCCAGAGTCACAGCGACCAGTGCCCCGGAGAAAAGAAGCTGGCTGAAACTCGCTGGGTTGTTCACCACCCAATTCCAGAGCCCACCGATGAATTGCTGAATCGAAACCAGAAACGTTCCAGACATACGTACGAGTCAAAGTCCTCTTGATTAAAACATACTTGTTAGATGATTTGTTTTTGATACTTACTTCTCAAACGCCGTCCACATGACTACGTATAGATTTTATTTGATCATGCGAAGCCACGACCGCCTGTCCCTCGTCTGACTTCCTCACTGTCCCCACCACCTGTTGGGACCTCTTCGCTGTCTCCTTCAATTTCTTCCAAGAATGAACCGAAGGCATTGATGAATTCGTCTTCAATTTGAGGAGCGTAGTGCCTGATCTGATTCACACTATCGTCGTACGACTCTATTGAGAGAGAGTCTGGGAAGAGCCTAGTATAAATAATAAATCCGTTGAGCAGATTCGTATCGCTGTATGACACCCAGTCTAACCGAACATTAACGTCGTCGATAATCTGCTCAATCTCTTCCATAGCTGCTCGTGTGTTTTCGTCGTCAAGGTCGGGGAGTTCTTGACGCAGATGTAGGTCTAGCGCTTCTGTTTCGTTGATATTCTGATTTACATTGCTCTGATGCTGTTTATGAATCTGTTCTAGACCGTCTTCATCAACAGTTCCCTGTGTCCTTGCTGCCAGAGTACTACTTAACTCAACACTGAGATATCCCGATTCCTGCGGCGATACAATAGAGATGATATTGTTGCTTCGGCTAATCTGAAATCCCTTATACAATTTTCCACCAGCTTGAAATTCGCGTGATTGGCGGATAGTGTCGTCGGAGGATAGGATATACGAGGCTACTTCACCGAGTGTTTCATGGTATTCGTCCATGTACGGTCTTTGATACTATCATACAAACATGTTTTCCATATATACTGGATGCTTGTGAAGGGCTTTTCTTCCTGACTTTGTGACTCTATTAGTAGACTCCAAAACCCGCCTGTTACGCCTCTTGGGGTTCACCCTTCCGGTCATGTTCTCGTGTAGGCCGATTTTGTTTATACCAGCACGGGTTTACACAGTTTTGCGAGAACCAGTACCTTTTGGAAACTGAATTTATGTGATTATGAGATAGTTTTGGGGACAACCCTCTCTGAATCTCCGGGATCATTCGCACTCATACCCAGCTACCGGATACTCTCAATTTGCTTTTCCCTATCAACTAAGTGGTGTGGCTGGTTCAAAATGTTATATGACTCTCCGTACCGACGGGAGGGGAGCGTCCCTACCGTCGCTCGACTCAACATTTCCTCACGACGAGGTTTCGATGGCGCTCACTAGATGCGGGCTTCTTGTGGATAGAGCAGAGACGCTCGCTCGGCTGTACGCCCAACATCGGGACTGGACTGTCGTCGAAGAGAAATGGATCAAAGAACGTTTTGACGAGCGCAGTACGCGTGGAAGTTCGAAGGGAATCTACCGCGCTCTCAGTTCCCGATTCAAGACCGCTGGTAGCGAACTGCCGTCTATTGTCCAACTACCCTCCGTCCTCGACCAGTGTGAGACGGAGCGCGACAAAGCGCAGGTACTGTACTTCTACTTGTTGGAAGACGACCCTCTTGTCAAGTACACCGTTCACCGGTACGCCGACCGGCTTCAGGAGTCCGGTGCCGAAGGATTGGATTTCGAACAAGAGACGATCGAGCGCCTCCTGAACGAGTTTCACTACGACGATGGGAGCGAGTTTGATTATGCAGAATCGACGACCCGGCGATGGGGAGAAGGGCTCCGATCGGTAATGCGAGAGATCGGTGTTCTCGACACACAGCAGGCGCTTCACGGACAAATCCCCAATCTCGGAACCACGCCACTACTCGTTGCGTCAGGGTACTCGTGGGAGCTTCACGGAGATGACTGGCTCTCCCAGCCAACTGGCTGGCATTACCTCTTCCAATCGGAACCGTACTGGGACTCTTTGGCCGAACGAGTGAGCGACGATCCGAACTGGGAAGCGAGCGGGATTCACGGTGAGCTCAGACTTCAGCCGGTGGACGATACATACGACTGGGCCGAACCATGGGAGGGCGAAGTGTGACTGACGAGAGCTGGTTCGCTGCCGATGTCGGGAGCGATTTCGAGGAGTCCGTCCGCATCGACCGCGAGGATAACGGTCGCGATCACCGGCTGGAGTCGATCGATACCTACCACGTGACGGAGGAATCCGAGGACTTCATGTCCGACTTCTGCTCGCGCCTGCTTGGCCGTTCCGAGGATATGCGGTCGGGTGCGAACTACTGGCTCTACGGGTACTATGGGAGCGGAAAGAGCCACCTCCTCAGCGTGCTCCGCGGACTGCTGGATAGCGAATGGCTTCGAGAGCGCGAGGATGTCTGGGGACAGTTAACTGATGGCCGTGAGTTGGACACGCTCGAGTCCACGTGGTCGTTGATTCACGATGAATACGAGGTCATCCCGATCTCGGTGAACCTTCTGAAACACCAGGGCCAAAAGAAACTGAGCTTCAGCGAGATCGTCCTCCGCAGTGCTCACACGTCGGAACGGCTCACCGGTACCGATGGGGGGCTCTCGTCGCAGCTCGACGTCGCCTTTTTCGAGGACTGGTATCGGATGACCGACGCATGGGATGACCGGACGACCAACACCCAAACGGCACTCCAGGGTACGGTTGCCAGTCCAGAGAAGTACGACTGGGAGAACGTTCAGCAGTACAACGCTCTTGCGGACGCTGTTCTTCCCACACTCTTCGAGCAGGAGACCGGCACGGTGGATGGTCTCGACGACCTGATGCCGTCCGATCTCGACCCGCAAGCGATGGTCGAGCGTCTCGAACAGTTGCGGAGCCATCGCGAAGAGGAACTCGGACGCCCAGTCAAACTCGTGCTGTTGCTCGACGAAGTCAGTCTCTTCATCGGGACGGATTTCGACCGCCTCACCGAGTTACAGACGCTCGCGGAGAGCGTCGACGAGACTGGTGACGGCGACATCCAACTGGTGGCGACGGCACAGGCCAAAATTGAGGACGTTCAGCCGCAGTTCGCGGCACGCGGGGCTGATTTCAGTATCGTCAAGGACCGGTTCCCGCACCGCTTTGGCCTTCCGAGCCGACACGTCGGCGAAATATCGACCCAGCGGTTGCTCAAAAAGACGGACACCGGAAGAGAAGACACGGAACGCGTCCTCGACCACACGAGCAACGAACCAGAAACACTGCTCGTGTACTCGGGTATCGAGCAGAACACCGACCCACCGCTCGATAACATCAACCGCGAACGTCTCCTTGAGTTCTACCCGTTCCTCCCGTATCAGCCACCGCTGTTTCTCGAGATCCTCTCGAACCTCCGGCAGGAAGCACACGACCCGGCGAAGTCGATCTTCTCGGGAACCGCACGGGCGATTTTAGCCCTCGTTCACGGACTCCTCCAAGAGTGGATCGCGGCCGGCGAGGAGACTAACGTCATCTCGCTGGTTGACTTCTATGACCTCATCGAACCGGAACTGGATGACATCACGCCACAGGATGTGGGGGTTATCGAGGAAATCGAAGAACGGCACGAGGCAGGCGAACTAGAGGCGCTCGACGTGGCTGTCGCGAAGGCCGTGTTACTCCTCCAGCATATCCCAGACACGATTCCGATGTCCGAGCGGAACCTCGCGGTCGCCGTGTTGAGTGACCTCGACGGCCCGACACAGTTCCAGATGGAGAACCGCGTCGAGGATTCGCTCCAACGGCTTCGGAAGTTCATCCGGCCGACGCACGACGAAACCGGGCCGAGGTACGCGTTCACGCATCCGGAGGAGCGCGAGATAATCGAAGCAGCCGAGGAAAACCTCGACAACCCGGACTGGCAGTCCATCATCGAGGCCGTGGACAGGTATCTCTGGGAAGACATCGTGCGCGACCTCTCACTGCCGACCTCGGCTGAGTACCCGGATACCGGCGAGCAGTACCCGGTTCGCTACAAATTCAGTATCGACGGGATCGAACTCGAAACGACCGTGGAGGCTGAGGACGCCCTCGATGTCGAGATCGCCGTCGAGGGGATTTCTCCCGCCGCAGCAGACGTTAGCTACGACGGTGACCCGCTCGAATGGACGATCGGACAGGACGGCCTCGACGATCTCCGTGATAGCCTCATCGAGTGGTGGTCGCTCAGAGCTGCCGTCGGCGACCACACGCTCCCACAGTCCGTCGAGCGTGACCTCTCCGACCGCGCAGCTCGTGTCCAGAGCAAACTCGTCGAGGCGCTCAAGAGCGGGACGTTCGATGTCAAGGATCGTGGCGACCAGATCGGGGGCATGGTTTCGGGAGTCGAAGAATATCTCGATGTCAACTACCCCGACGACTTCCACCCCGTAATGCTGCAGGTCGGCGACGAGCACTTACAGGAACTCCGGGGACTCTCCGCACAAGACCCGCTCCCGACGTGGGCCCAACAGATCGATGTCGCGACAGAAGACCCCGAAACGCACGAGGGGTCGATCCAGAACAACGTGCGCGCCTTCACCGGCCGACAGTTGAAGCAACGTGGCGGAAACCTCGCGATGGCGACAATCCTCGACGGCATCGTAAAGAAAAAGCCGATATACGAGGACGCTCGCCCCGCGCTGTGTGCGATTATTTGGGGGCTCTGCCGGAAGGGAGATTTCCTGCCCATCGACGAGACAGGTGACTCCCTCGAACTCGACGACGTAATCGATCTGAACAAACTGACGACGACACGTCTGAAGATTGCGAACGGTGACAGTGTCGGAAAGATCCTCCGCAAGGGAGGATTCATGGACTCGACGGAGACGGTTCCGGACGGCATCGTCAGGCTCCAGTCTGCGAACGACACGCTCGCGGGCCGACTGGGGAGTCTCGTGGAGGATGTCAGACTGGTCGCCGAGAGTGACATCCAAACGCGCGCCGTTCGCAACCTCCTCGAGTCGTTCCTAGAAGCGCTCGAAACCGAACAACAGAGCGCGATCGACCGACGAGAGGCCGTCAAATCACGTGACACCGACTGGGAGGCTGTCGTCGCAGCAACCACCGACGCTCAGGAGTGGTACGACGACGCCGAGGAAGTGTGGCGTTTGCGCCTCCCCGCGCTCACACGACTCGACTCGCAGTTGACTCTCGCCCAGCAGTCGTACAACTGGCTGCCCGAAGCGGTTGACACGGCCAGCCAGACACTTCGCGAGAGCATCGACAGTTACGAGGGTGAATGGTGGACACATGATGGCTGGGATCGGTTCAACGACGCCCAGACCACCTCGCCGGCGCTCGACGACGCGATCGAGAACGCATGGAATTCGTTCCGGGCGGAACCCGAAGTTGAGGCGTTCGTCGAGGCGTTGCGAGCGCATCCATGGATCCAGTCCCGAAGTGCGTTTGAGTCAAACGTTCGACCGGCCTTCGAGAGCACATACATCACACCCCTCCGTCGCGCGGCATCATGGTACGAGGATGTCTCAGACGCGGTCGCGACAGTAACCAGTGGAACGGCAAACGCCGAGGCTGACGACTTCATTCGCGCGACAAACACACTCCTCGACAGCGAACCACTCGCTGTGGTTGCCGGTAGCGACATCGATGAACTACGAGAGACGTTCGAGGAGCTACAGACACTCGTGGGAGATCAGTCTCCCACAGACATCACGGCGATCGGGGTTCTCCCGTCGGATCGCGAATCGCTGGACGCTGAACTGAAACGGCTCGTCGAACGCCATGATCTCAGCATCGAGCGGACTGAGACGGGGGTGACCATCCGATGACGACCGATCGCCCCTTCCACGACTTCACGGAGCGCCTTGCGCAGTTCGCCGACGGCCGACGCGGCATCCGAAATCCGTTCGTAATCGTCCCTGTCCAGCCGAAGTACGAGCACCGGGTTGCCGAACGACTCTCCGAGTGGGCGACGAACCCACATCGGACCAAGGAGTTCCCGGACGACGGAACCGTCCAACTCCTCCGACTGGACGAGCTGTTCGTCGACACCGATGTCTTCGAACTCGCGGTCGACCTCGGCGAGAACAGCCACCCCGCCACGATCACGGAGACGATGCAAGACCGATTGGCTGAAGAACTCGTTACGGTGATGGTCGAAAACATCGACGCACCAGCACAGCAGCGACACGTCGTTCTCCTCACGCACCTCGGGAGTCTCTACCCGTTCACGCGTGCGTCGGAACTGCTCGACGAACTTGACCGCCGTAACGTCCAGTCGACGATCGGTATTCCGTTCCCCGGCAACATCTATGGTGGCAATCTGAGCTTCTTCGGCGAGGAATCACGCAACTACTACCCGGCCCACCAGATCGAAGGCCGAATTACGGGGGACCATCTCCAATGAGCGACACACACATTCACGACCTCTTCCAGCAGTCACCGACCCGCGAACTCGAGGAAGTCCAGAAGGTCAACGCCAGAGCGCAGGCCGAAAACGATGTTCGCGAGTTCCACGAGACCGACAGCGCTCGCGACGTGCTCACGACGCTCGGGACCCTCGTCGACAAGTATCCACACGAGGAACCGCGCTTCCTCTACATTTCCGCGACGTTCGGGTCGGGGAAGACACACCTCCTGAAACTCATCGGGTTCGCTGCCGACACCCAATCGGAGTTCGCGGATCTCGGCGAGGAGCTGGCGAACAGTTGGCCGGGGTTCCTCGCATTTCGACAGAGCGTCGCTGACTCACACGTCGACCGGCTAAAGCCCGTCTTCCTGAACCTCCTCAACCGGGATGCGGCACAGGAACCGCCGCTTCCCTACCTCATTTACGAGGCAATCGGTCGTGAACTCGGGTACCCCACCGACCCGAATTGGCTACTCGAGTGGGCGTGGCAGCTCGATATGAACCACGGTGACTGCTGGGAGCAGCTACAGGAAATCGAGCACGACGGACAGACATTCGAGGATGTGTACGACGAGCGCGCGTCGCTGCGCAGCTGGCTCTACGAGGCCGTTCCGACACTCGATGACTCACCGTACACGTCTCGGGAGGCGGTCAAGCAGTCGATCGACGACGCCATCGAGGAGGTCGATCCTGACGAGTTCGACCCGGATGAGCTTGTCGAGCGCGTCGAAGCGGCGCAAGCGTCGCTGAGCACGCCGGAGACCGAAACGGAGTTGCTGATCGGGCTTGACGAGGTGGCGCTGTTCATCGGCGACGGCCGCCATCGCTACAGAGAGTTCCAAGAGACGATGGAAGCACTGACCGAGCTGGGCGTCGGGCCCAATCCGCCAGTCATCGGAACTGGACAGTATCCGATCGAGCGTATCCACGGCGAGTTCGACGATACCGCAGTCACGGAACAACCATGGTACGGTGCTCAAGAACCGCTTGAGGGGGCCGACACCGAGATCATCGTCCGAAAGCGGTGGCTACAGAAGGACGCCGCGGGGAGACAGGCCGTTGAGTCCGCACTCCAGGTGATGCCCGACCTGACGCTCGACGCATACACCGATATTGCCGGCGCCGACCCGGACGCCGTGGAGTCGTACCCCTTCCGCGAGTACGATCTCGGGTTGCTCCGGACGGTGATTCAGCAACTGATGCCGCGTGGACGCGTGACCGAAGAGGAGTACGTCCAGGGTCGGGCGTTGCTCATCCTTGTCCGCTCGCTGTTCACGCGGTTCGAGTGGGGCGACAAGCAGGTCGGCGCGCTCGTCACGTGGGACGAGTTGTACGATCTCCTGGTCGAAGAGACGACCTACATCCCGCTCTGGGTACAGGAAATGGTCGAGAACAAACTTGTCCCCTCGGCGGGCGGCGACGAAGATGCGTTCTCGGTTCGCGTTGCGAAGGCGCTGTATCTACTGAATCAGGTGCGTTCGGAGGTGCCGTCGACGCCGGCGAACCTCGCCCGGCTGATGGTCAAATCGGCTGACGAGTCGTTCGACTCCGTTAGGGGTGATGTCGAATCGGCGCTCTCCGACCTTCTCGAGGATCGGAAGGTGCTCACGGAGACGAACGACCGCGGCGACGAGGAGTACCTGCTGGTCTCCGAGGAACAGGAGGACATCCTGACGCGGGCGAAGACGCGCGCACAGCAGATTCCGTCCCATCGCCTTTCGGCCAAGTTGGAGAACTCCCTCCGGGAGGGCAGCAACCTTCTGCTCTCTGCGGGCAGTCGACACGAGGTGGACCTCAGGGGGGAGCGCAAAGTTCCACTCCGGTTTGGCTACTCTGTTCTCGATCCTATCGAGCAAGCACCGACGCCGGAGTTTGACGCTGTTCGTGTGCGGCTGGTCGCGGGCCGCGACGAAGAGGTGAGCGATCAGGTCGATGCGTGGCAGTCGACGAACGAAGGCCGGGACGGGGGCGAACACGTCCTCGTCGCCGTCGAGCTACAAGGGTCAACGATTGATCGCCTGCGGGACGTGATGGGCATGCAGGAGGTGCTGTCAGAGGAGACGGAAACGTATCCCGACTTAGAGTCCGATCACCGCGACGACCAGCGGGCGCTCGAATCGGCGATTCGCGAGCAGCTCGAGGACGCTGACGTCTACGTTCGGACGGGTGCGACGAGAGGACGATACGGGGACGTGTTCGAACAGGTCGTGGCAACGCAAGTTCGGTCCGTGTTCAGCGGGACGCGCTTCGTCCTCACCAACGGAATCACGGAAGTCGAAGACGCCACGCAGATGGCGCAGTTCTTCCGCGGCGTCGGCGACTGGCCGCTTTCGAGCGAGGACGCCGTCACGCTCGGTGTGGATACCGACCGCGCCGAACTTGCCGACGGCAGGTGTCAGGAATTCCTCAACGAACACGAAGACACCCAGTCGCTTCGCGCGGAGGACTTACTTGCCCAGACTGTCCAGCGCGGCGGCACGTATCGTGGGACACCGCAGGAATCGATTTCGGCCCTGCTGATCACGCTCGCAACGGCTAACAAAATCGCGCTACGGCAAGACGACGAGTACATCACCGAACCGGACGAGATCGGGCGAGCGGTCAGAAACAAAACGAATCTGACCGACGTACAGATTCGGTTCGAGTCACTGGACGGGATTGACCCCGACCAGATTCGGGAAACTGTCGAGACGCTGATCGGCGAGAAGCCGGACGGAACCGATCCCGACGCGTGGCTCTCGGAGTTGGCTAACTGGGTAGATGAGAACAGCGTGCTGGTGAAACGCGTTTTCCGAGGCGTTAGCAGAGAGTTCGGCGAAGGCGCTTCGCTGGGCGAACTCGAAACGGCTCTCCAGCCCGCAGTTGGCGGCGAGGCTCTCGAAACAGACGAGTTTGCGTCCGACGAAATCGCACGGCAGTCAGAGCTCTTCGCCCGGGCAAGAGATCTCTTCCAGTCGGCTGAGGATGGCGACTCCCTCTGGGAGCAGTTCAGCCAACGAACGACGGAGTTGCAACGGCTCTACCCCGGTGCGGACATCACAGGGGAGATGCAAGCGATCGTCGGCGGGGACGAAGTGCCCGATGCCGACCGGCTCCGAGAAACGATTGACGAAGCCGACGCGCACAGACGAACCGTCGTCCGCGAGCAGTACGAACGCATCACTGGAGAGTCGCCAGCGGACGAAGAGCCCGAGCGCGTGGTTTCCAGTTTCGTGACGTGGCTCTACGCTCACGACGGGAGCAGCAAGGAAACTGCCGACCGCGTCGCCGTCGAATTTGGTGGTGTGACCATCGACGACCTCTACGAGCTCTTCGAGACGGCGTGGAACGGAGACTCGTTCTCGGAGGAAGATCTCGTCGACCCAACGATCGTTCAACAAGCCAAACGGTACGAACGGGCACGGCGGCTCGTCGACGCTTCCGGTAGCGAGGCTTCGCTCTGGTTGCAGCTCCGGGAGGCATCGGAACGACTCGAGGAAGAGCGTCCGACCCACCCGGTCACAACCGACGTGAGCAAGATGCTCAGTCGATCGCAACCGCCGAGTGTTGGCGACGTAGAGCAACTCCTCGACGAGGCGGAGAACCCCTTCGAGGTCGACGAGCGGCTTGAGGAACTCGCCAGCGAACTACAGTCGGAGTATCCCGACCACGATCTCACCCAAGAGGTCGTCGATGTAGTAGAGGGAACCAGCCCATCGAGTGAGGAACGCGTGGGTGAATTGATCGAAGAGGCCGAGCAGTTGCTCGACGGGGTTGACGAGCAGCTGCGGCGGATTCGGGAGACTATGGATGAACTACCGGATGGCTCTGTGATGATAATCGAGTCGCTCGACTAACGGTCTGGTGTTGTAAAACACCGAATTCCTTTATGTTCGATTCGTAATTACGCAACATAGAGGCGTAATCACGATCGGAAATAACGTGCTTGTCTGAAATCGTACTAACCGCTTACCGGCGGCTCCAAAGGATTATCATGCGTCTGTGACTCTATCTTGACATCATGCTTAGAGTCGGGGACAAGGAAGACGTTTCCACGTTAGAAACGGTCTCCCTGAAAGACGAGGGATTTCGAGAGGACGACCTCCGTGAGTGGATCATAAACAGTCCCGAGAGCATCCTCGGTGAGGACTTCCGGCTAGTCGGTCGGGAGGTGTCTGTGATGCAGATCGGCGACGGAATTGACCTACTTGCCATCGACCGAGACGCCAACGTGGTTGCCATCGAACTCAAACGAGGCGCGCTGAAGCCGAAGGTCGATTTTCAGGGGCTCAAGTACGCCGCCTACACATCGCACTGGGATTACTCCAAGCTCCGCGACCAGTTCGAGAAGTTCAAGTCCACATCGTGGGGTCGAACGCTCTACGAAGAGGAAACCACGTTTACCGAGGTACTCGACGAGTTCTGTAACGAAGACTACACGCTCAATCAGGATCAGCGAATCGTCTTCGTCGGCGAGTCCGTCCGCGAGCGCCTGGACATCGTACTTCGGTGGCTCAGCGATAGATCGATCGACATCTCTGTCATCGAGTTCCAGCTCCTCAAGGACGACGACCGGCTATATCTCGATGCAGAGCAGACGATCCCGACGCCGGAGCACACCGTGACGGACGTGAGTCCGGACACCTCTGACGAGCCGTGGAAGGAAGACGGGCAGAGTTGGCACCTCAACGAGCGTTCAAACGAGCAAACAGCCGATCTGTTGGAAGACGTTACAGCCGCACTACAGGAACTGGAGTTCCTCAACGGGCCGGAGTGGGGACAGAAACACTACGTCGCGTTCAACAAGGGACGGAAACGTCGCATCGCGATCCGGACGAAACGGACGCTGTTCCACATCGACTTGTTCGACGTCAATACGGAATCCCTAGACGCTGCGGAGATCGCCGATGTGCTCGGGATCGACACTGAGTCAGTTGCGGTCAAAGAGGATATGCGAGGCAGTGGTCGAAGCGGAGTGAGAATCACCTGTAACCCGAATCAGGAGATCGATTTTGACGCGCTTGAATCACAGGCTCGGGAGATACTCGGCGAGACTACTGAGTGAGTCTATCCAGCATCTTGCTTTGAGAGCGAGATGTACTGCTCATTCGTAAGCGGCGAGTCGAGGTGATCGTCGTTGAAGAAGCGGAGAACAGCCCAAACATCTCGCTTGTCGTCCATTTTGATGGACATCTCTCCGTCACCGTTCTCCTCGAACTTCACGTCGGTATCGAAGTTGTCGCGGATATACGTCGCATCGTCTAAATCCATATCCTCGTACACGCCTCGTTCGTGTACCTTGTACATCAGTCTCAGCACACGGTTGTTCCCGTAAACCGCATCCTTGAACATATCAAAGTCGTGGAACGGAATATCCGTCTCCTCGATCCGGTCTAAGACGTCATCTGCGCACCGCTCATATTCTGCGAGATAATCGAATACCTTCTCGAACCGGGACTGGTCGAAAATGTACATCATTCCATCGTAGTAGATGGAATCCACGCGGTCGGGGATCGAGATTAGCGAGTCATCCACCTTCCTGTGTTTCTCGCTTCCGACCATCATACGGGCTCGAGACGTTCGACCCATAATCTGGCGGCGACTGTAGTTCAGAAAGGCGATCGCCATCTGGTCGTTGTCGGCATCTCGAATACGGATCGCTTGGAACTCGGGTTTCGGCGGCTCAGTATATGTCGTGTGACTAAATCGCTCCCCCTCGAGAAGGCGTTCGAAGTTCTCGAACTGAGGGATATTCTCCGTGGGTTCGTACTGAACGAAGGTCTGGTCACGATCTCGGTTTTCGATGCCGTAATCCGAGAATCGAATATTGTTGCTCTCGAGTGCGGATTGCTTGTTTTCGGCCTTTTCACGCACCAGACCTTCCAAATCTTCCGGGAGTTGTTGTCCTAACGGGATGCGATCAAAAGTGTAGTCATAGTCCTCGGCGCTCTCCTCGTCCAGACGAGCCAGTAGCAGGTCGATCCCAAGTTCGCTGGTATCGATGTCCTCGATCCGCTGGAGGAATGCGACCAGTTCGTCGAAGTGGTCTCGAGCGTCACCCCGGCTCGGTGAACTCATTATCTTGTGGTGATATAGACATCACTACTTATTCTTGCTGTATTGAGTGTCATATCATTCCCATCGAGTTGCTGCTTGGTGAGGAGGATTCGTCTGTCGTGCTCAGTTTCGATTTCGTAGACACGGTAGCGGAAGCCGATTAGAACCGGATTGACGAACAAGCGGTTAGAGCGGATCACGATCGCAGCGACCGTGAGAAATAGCACGAGAAATGCCGCTACATCGTATATGTTCGAGAATTCGAACACGATGAACGGGAAGATGTAGACCAAGAGGTACTCTGTGAACATATCTGACCGATTTCGGTAATGTTCTATTTCGCTCAGCTGGCCCTGCCTCGTGCGATTCATACGAATCATCAGCGCCAAGAAGACGACGCTAATCACGGTGAGAACCGAGAAACTGAGCGAAAGATAGGATAACTCAACAGGCCCGATTCCGACGGGCTCCAGTTGGTACCCGAAAATCGAGTGGGTCGAATCGTGGGCGCGGAGGGCGACGATAGCGAAGAGCGGGCTATAGGAGCTCAAGAACAGGACGATCTTCGCCCAGCTCGGAATGCGCCCCATTAGGTTCGCTATGTTCTATTCGGAGGTCAAAGTCAGTTTTGTATCCACTTTCCGGAGAAAATCACGGAAACTGACCCGGCCGCCGTCCGAGAGTGTATGGAAAATCTTCAAGACATCTTGCTGACTCTGCTTGTACCATCACGGACTCTCGTATGGACGGACAATCTACCCAACCCCGCAAGGCCCAGCTCGACAAGGAAGAACGCGAGCATCTCGAGGATGTCGTCACCGAGATGCGCGACCGCGTCGAGGCGAACGTGCGCTACCAGCTCGAGGACGAGCACGACCTCGACGAGAAGCCGGACGACGATGAGTCCCTGAGCGAAGAGCAGGAAGAGCTCGTCGAGGCTATCGAACTCGAAGCCGCCGATGGCCACAATTGGGACGAAGCCCACGAGCAGTACATCACGGGCGTCGGCTACACGATTGTCAATCGGCTGGCTGCGCTCCGCTGTATGGAAGTTCGGGACTTCATCGACGACGAGGTCACGGCCTTCCGCGACGACGGCCTCACACCGGCCGCCGACCGGCTGGTCACCGAGGAGTTTATGATCGAAGAGGAGGCCGTCCTCGAAGCGTACCGGAACGCGTGCGACGACCTCGCCGAGGAGATCGAGATTCTCTTCGACCGCTCGACCGTCTACAGCCTGATCGACCCCGACGACGATACGTTTGAAGACCTCTGCGGGATGCTCGATCAGGTCGCCGACGAGGTCTGGCGAGGAGACGACGTGCTGGGGTGGGTGTACGAGTACTACAACCGTCCCGTCGTCGAAGCGCTCGACGCGAAGAATAAGCTTGAACCGGAGGACGTGGGCCCGGCAAACCAGTTCTATACTCCGCATTGGGTCGTCCGGATGCTCACCGACAACTCTCTCGGAAAACTATATCTCGAAGCCAAAGGGCAAGAGTCGGAAGTACCCGAGCCGGAGGCACTTAGTCCCGAGGAGCGAAAGGAACGCTTGGTCACGCCGGAGGACAGCCCGTCCGTTCCCGAACTCTGTACGTACCTTATCCCCGACGAGGAGGCTGGCGACGCACCGGAGTTCGACCACCCTTCGGAACTGCGGGTCATTGATCCGGCCTGTGGGAGCGGGCACTTCCTGCTGTACGCGTTCGACGTGTTGGAGCGCATCTGGTGGGCCGAGACCGATCTCGACCGCGCCGAGATTCCGGCGAAGGTGCTAGAACACAACCTCTACGGCGTCGACATTGACTTGCGCTCGTGTCAGCTCTCGGCGTTCAATCTGTATCTGAAGGCCCGGACGCGTGCCGAGGAGGAAGACGGCCAGTTCGAGATGCCCAACGTCGACATCGTCTGTGCGGACGCCCGTGTCGCGGAGGTCGAGGAAGGCGCAGAAGTGCTTGATGAGATTACCGGCGAAGGGACTGATCTACGGGAGGCGCTCGACGAGATCATTGATACATTCCAGCACACGGAGGCACTCGGGAGCCTACTCGACGTAAGCGGGACACTCGAGGACGTGTTCGACTCCAGTAAGACACAGTCCGAGCTCACCGACTACAACGAAGGAGCTCATCAGTCGTTGCACTCCTTCTTGAAGTCACTCCGACGAGCTGTCGAAGAACGGACAAGCGATTCTTTCGGAGAACAGAACCTCAAGAGCTTCCTGAATTTGCTGGTGGTACTAACTCAGGAGTACGACGTAGCGCTGATGAATCCGCCATATGGAGCAAGTGGAAGAATGCCGCCAGATGTGCGGGACTATGTGCGAGACCACTATAAATACGCTGCAGAGTATTATATCAATTTCTTTGAAGCTTGTAACCGAGTTACTAAACAAAAAGGAAGGGTGAGTATGATTGTCCCTCGGACATTTATGTTTAAAAGCTCTTTTGAAGGGTTTAGGGAGGACTTCATTGGAGCGCAGGGGTCTTTCGATTTCTTAGCTGAATACGGTAACGACGTACTTGATAATGCAACCGTCCGAACTGCTGGAACGGTCGTCCGAGTGGGCAACTATGCCGATCAGGAATCGACAGGTACGTTCTTCAGACTTCACGATGTGAATTCTCACAGAAAGGAGGGTACGTTCCTAAATACAGCATTCGGGGAGGGAGATGACAATATCGAGCGTCTCTTTTCTCGTCCTCTGTCTGAGTTCGACAAAATTCCCGGTAGTCCGATATCATACTGGGCTCCCCCACAAATCAGATCCCTATATGCTTCTGATACTGTTCTCGACGCAGATAATGGAAGATTGGAAGACAGGAAGAGCTTGGGTGACGCAAAGCAAGGCTTGATAACTGGAGATAATGACAGATTCGTTAGAAAATATTGGGAAGTTGACAGCTACACATATTGGAAACCCTTTGCTAAAGGAGGCGAAGATGCTTGGATTCTCCCGCAAGTAAATCTCACAGTTGCATGGGGAGATAGTGGAGAAGAGATACGTAGGTATGAGGGTTCTAGGCCACAGAATACGCAGTATTTCTTCACGGAGGCTCTCACATATACATATATGAAAGAAAGCGGCCGAAGGTTTGGATACCTACATCCTGAATCAATATTTGGCCGTGCTGGCTGTGCATATATACCATCCCAGAGCCCGTGGAATGTTCTCTCATACACAAACAGCAACCTTGTTACTTATCTGATGATTTGTCAAACTCCTGACCGTCAATGGGAAGTTGGATATGTCTCGAAACTCCCATGGCGTGACGAACTAGGGAGCAACACCAAGCTCGAGAGTCTATCGCGAGAGATTGTGGGCCATCTGATCTCTAAAAGACGATATGATTTTGCATCTCCATATTACGAGTGTCCGGTCTTACTGGGCATTCTTGGAGAAGAGACACCACTCAAGAGATTTGACCACCCACATAAAGGACTTCGCGAGGAACTGGAACTCGATCAGCCTGACTTCTCCGCTAAAAAAGATAGCTCTCTGTCGAAGTTGGGGACTATAGCTGCGAAGCACCTCGAACAAGTTGAAGATAACCTTCAATCATGTGCGAGAGCAATTGATGAGGCCGTCTTTGACCAGTTCGATATTTCCGATCAAAATCGGGAAACTGTGCTTCAGGAAATTTCTCTTCGCACGAACGAAGACCCTCGTGAGCGCAAAGATCACGATCCGGAATCGATCACGGAACCTTCTGATGACTTCCCCGAACAAGTCAAAGACCTCCTTCTCCACTTCACGCTCCGAGCTATCCACGACACCGACGACGGCATCGTCCCACTCTCAGAAATCAACGGTAAAAACGACCTCCTGACCCACATCGAGGCAGAGTTTGAACGCGTCTGGGGCGATTACGCAACTGATCGCCTCGCGGAAGCCGACGAGGTACTCGGAAACCGGAGCGCAAGTGATGAGGCATATCCGAACCTTCGTGCGTGGCTTGAAGATGATCTGTTCGAGTACCACATCTCGAAGTTTGATCTGACGCCGAACCTCTGGCGGTTCTCGACTAAACGACTCGTCTCCGACCCAGAGGGCGAGGGCTTCGGTTGCCTTGTCGACTACCACCAGTTAGACGCCGGCATCTTCGACCGCCTGCAGAACCAGTACCTCGAGCCGCGACGGACGAACCTCCGCGAACGACAGGCGGCAGCAAACAGCCGTCGTAATGATGAATCGCTCTCTACCTCAGAGCGAGCTGACGCCGCCGGAGAGTACGAACGGTGCGAGAGCGGGCTTGAACAGCTCAGTGTGTTTGAAGAACAGCTGGGTGAACTTGCCGAATCCAACCCTCGCAAGTGGCCCGAAGAGGATAAGGAGCGCGCCGCCGAGGCAGCCGAACGCGTCGCGGAGTTCCGGGAGCGGACAGCGTCACGGCTGGGCACTCTCGAAGCGCTCGCTGATCTGGAGGACGTGGATATGGAAGACCTGTTCAGCCCCTCGTTCTATGAGACTGTACAGGAGAACAAAGACGAGTGGATCGACGCACTCGACGACCTACAGGCTGCCTTCGAGGCCTACGCCGGGGATGGTTCCGAACCCGTCGAAGCTCATCTCTACGACCTCTTCGAGTACTACGACGATCTCGTCGGCTCCTCCCACTACGCGAGCAACGGGATTCTGTTCATGACGTACTACTTCGACCAGTTCGAGGAGGCCGGGCAGGCACAGATCAGCGACGCAGGCGATACAAAACGCCCGGAGCTGCTCGCAGACCTCGCCGCTGACCTTGACGAGTACACACAACTGGCAAACGAGATCGCTGAAGACTGCGAGGCGGTCGCTACAGACATCCCCGCAGACTGGGAAGATCGGGCGCTCTCGGAGGTGACGACCGCGGGCTATCAGCCGAACCACAAACACGGCGTCGCGATCAACATCATGCCGCTCGCGGAGAAGAACGTCGTCCCCGAGATCGTCGATGACAAGGTATTATGACGTAGGGCCGGCGAGATCCCAAGATTGCGAAGATTAGAAAGGCAATATAAAATATTATCAATTGGATGTCCGATTTGGGACTTATGACTTCTGAAGAGGAATTCAAATCGTATGTTGAGTGGCGGTTGAACGAAAAAGGCCTCTTCGAACGTGGGTTCATCCAATCCCTCCAAGGAAGCTTCACTCAACTTTCCGTCGAACCACGTTCCGAATCCGCCTATCTCGCATCCTTCGCCTCGCTCGCTGGTGGATGGAACACCGATGTCGGGCGCACACTTATTGACGAAATCGGAGTACAGTGTATTGACGATCTCAACACTGTCGAACTGACTCCATTAACTGACTCTGCTGAGTACCATCCGCATCGGCATATGAATTATCAAGACGTCGATAGTGCAGTCGGCTCTCTGGATTCCCTCAGCTACGATGGCACTGCGATCTCCAGCATCTCCGAGTTTATCGAGCGGATGTATGAGAAAAAGCAGCTGGAGGGTAGTTCAGCAGCATTTGATGAAGCGATGTCCGGGTTACAGCGATTGGATTCTTTTGGCCGAATCGCAGCCTTCGATTACTTGGAGGTCTTGATTCGGGCTCATAATCACGATTGGATGACCCCCGACCAACTCCGGTTGTCGCACATTAAAACGAGCAAGCCCAAACAGATGTTCGAGAAGATTTACGATACTTCCGTTGACGACGCTGCCGCACAGCAGCATCTGGACAACCTACAGCGGTGGGCACAACTCGAACAAGGCATGTCCCGAACAGAAGCTGTATTTGATATTGAATCGTGCTTGTGTACTTTCGAATCAGATCTTGACGATGGCTGGTCAAGAAGTGACTGTGTATAGGATGACCGAGTACGGTAACGTCACAAGAAAACCCCGTACTTGTATCATCTCTGACTGAGTAGCAGGAACAAACTCTCGCTATGCAGGCCAAGCAAACCCTTCCAGATTCAGCGAAAGAAACTATCAGTCGAGAATTCGACCGCGCCGAGTCGTCCGACCCGATCGTCCTCTGGTGGGACGACGGAAACTACCTCGAGGACATCATCAAGCAGGCCTGCAACGAACTCGGCGTTCACCTGAAAGTCGCCGAGGAGACGCCGCTGGAACTCCGTGCTAATCCTGTTGACGGCGAACAGGTCTGGTACGTCCCACACGTCAAGGAGCCCGAAGACGCCGAGGGCAACTACGACTGGTTCCGCGACGTCGAGCACACGGGCGGCGAGGTGGAGATGAGCATCGAAGACCTCACCGTCCACGCGTTCGAGCGCGGGCAACTCAATGCGTGGGAGCTGAAAGCCGCGACGCAGGCAGACGACCCCGCAAAACGCCGTGAGATCGCGCGGATTCTCCACGATCAGCTCACCGGCGGCCAGCTTCCGACGCTCGAACAGCTCCGCACGCAGATCGTCACCGGCGGCTACACCGATCCGGTCGCGTTCGTGCTGGAGAACGGTTGGGGCGACATCGACGACAGCCCCGACACTATCGAGCAGATGCAGGACTTGCTGACCAGCGAGGGCGTTGATGCGGTCGCGAGCGAGGACGAACCGGCGGGAATCGTCGCCGCGACGCGTCGGTGGGCCGTCGCCGAGTGGCTGATCCACGCCGGCGCGGACGCCGAACGCTTCCCGAGTGAGTTCCGCGCCGAGACGGCCGGCGCTCACGACCTCCCCGAAATCAAGTCGCTGTTAAACAACACCACCTCGGCCAGCCTTCTCGCCGACCGCTACCTCGGCGAGGCGATCTGGCCCGAGCTCGTCGCGGCCGTCGACGATCCGTGGGAACTGGCGGACTGTATCGTCGACGCCGCGCTCGAACGTCGCCTCTGGGAGGAGTGGCACGCGTCCTTCGACGCCGGCGACTACGAGACGTGTCTCAAGCGCGCCGAGGAGCGGTACGACGCCCTCCTCGGAAGCGAGGACTTCCGCGGCACCTACCGCGGCGCCTACGGCCCGGACAGCCCGTGGACGCGGACGTGGGAGCAGGCCGCTGAGATCGCCCGCCTCGCGCACCAGATCCAGACGTGGGACGAGAGTGCCACCGATGATGTCGTCTCGCTGTACGCCGATCGGGACGACGGCACGTGGCAGATCGACAACGCGGTGCTCAACCTCGTCGTCGCCGGCGAGCCCGAGGCGGACCTTCCCGCCGATCATCCCGCGACCGTCGCGCTCGACGACCTCCGGATGCAGCTCCAGTCGGAATACGTCGAGTACCTCGAAGACCTCGGCGACCTCGTCACGGAGACCGTCGAAGCTGGCGCACCCTTCGTCGACGAGGATCACTCCTACCAGTTCTTCACCAAGGAGTCCGACGGTCTCGAAAGCGGCCAGACGATCGCGCTGTTCGTCATCGATGCCCTTCGGCTCGACCTTGGCCGTCGCCTCGCGGACGAATTGCGTGACTACGTGGCGACCCTCCCGTCCGATGCTCCCGAGTTTGCCATCGACGAAGACGTCTGGCTTGGGACGCTTCCCTCGGAGACCGAGTTCGGGAAGGCTGCGCTCACGCCGGGAGAAATACAGATGTTCGATGTCTCGCTAGTCGATGGCAAGTTACAGCCGATGCGAAACAACCGCGAAGTCGATACCAATCGACGCAACTCGTTGCTGGACGGCGACGGGTGGACGGTCACTCGCCAGGAGGATGACGACGGCTGGCAGTCGACACGTGTCGCCTACTTCAAGAACGACATCGACGACATCGGTGAGAAGGAACTCAGCGACCTCGAGGCGATGCTGGCGCGACGCGTCGACTCGCTCGCGGAGTTCATCGGGACGAAACTCAAACAGGGTGAGTGGGATCAGGCTTACGTGCTGACCGACCACGGATTCGTCCTGCTTCCGGACAACGCGTCGCCGGAGAGAATTTCTCGGCCGACGGAAGCGTCCGACTCTGGGCGCCGGTGGATTGCCGGAGAGGATGTGGACGAGGATTCTCCCGGCGTGCTACTCGACTCCAGCTCCCGACTGGGGTACCTCGACGCCAACGTCAGCATCCTTGCGAGCCCACTTAAGCGGTTCAGAAAGCAGGGGCTCGGTGACGCGCGATTCTACCACGGCGGACTGCTCCCACAGGAGTTCGTGCTTGACTTTATCAGCATCACGCAGGGGTGAATTCAGCTCATGACCCTCAAATCCGAAGTTCACGACGACGTCAAATCCGCTTGTAGGAGCTACATCTCATCAATAGAACAAGGTGAAGACGAAGTACCCACCGACACAGTCTACCGGCTGACTGGGACTGGATTGAGATTCAGAGAACCCAAGGAAGTAGATCGCCCTTCACTCGCACTAAGACAAAATCCGGGAGAGCACTATTCTTCCGAATTTGATTCTGTCTCCCAATATATTGCTGATGAGCTTGATTTTGAGATGGTTCCAGAAGTTGATATTGATGGTGAAGGCGATACACATGTTGTCAACGCCGAGTTATCGGGAAGGATTGAGGATAGTCTGAGAGATTTCACAGGACTCGTTATGGATTATTCCGGCAGCTTTGAGTTCACTGATGCAGCTTTTGAGGCTGCTTATGACAACCAGTTTGAACCAGATTATGCCGACAGGGAGGAGTATAAGATACTCGTTCCGCTAAAAGGTGTTCAAGCAGGATCGGACATCTCCCTAGGGACGAGTCTTCGGTTCGATAGTCAATTCGATGGCCCGTACCACATCTCGGACATAGCAGTAACAGACATTTCAGATACGGAATGGAACGGGATAGCGACATTTGACGCACCCTTCGACGCGTCAAACAACGTTCAAACTCCAGAAGTCGTTCAAGACTACTCTTACTCGAAAGTATTGCGAGTAACTATTGAAAGGAGACGGCAGAATATCCGAGAGTATATTCTGGAGAATCGGGGTGATGATCCCGATGAACTTCGTGCTGAATCCGTCTCTGTCTTGACGGTGGATAACCTCTCATATATGATCCATGACCATCTCGTGAGAGAGTTAGTAGATACAGTCGAAAGAACCTTCCACCATTACAAGCCACGGTGCGATCCCGGATTCGGAACCGGGTATATACTGTCTCCGAGTTGGATGTCATACCGCGACATTTCCGAGGACATCGTTGATGAATTGTATGTTGAGCGTGACGCGGGTCACGGTGAACTCGTACTTGAGGATGGTCAAAATGGTTTCAAGACATTTTGGGACAAGTATGCGTCGTACTTTACAGATCAAGACGCCCATTACGACAAGCCCCTTGTAAGGTTTGAAGAGATGTTCCACAAGAGGAGGAACGAAGATGCGATTCTCGATTGCTTGATCGCATTAGAGGGCACTCTTCTAAGAGGTACACAAGGGTCTTCCTACACATTCCGGCTGGGGCTACGTGGGAGTTTCCTCCTTGACGGTTCAAACCAATTGGCGTGGAACCGTGAGAAAACCCGAGAGTTCCTTTCAGGGCTCTATGCGATTCGAGGAGAGATCGTACATCAAGATAGATCACTCGAGGATGCAATTGATGAAGTCAATAACAGTGAACTCGAGAATTACAACGCCTCATCTCTTGCTGAAGAAGCTCGTGTTGTTTTTGCGAGGATTATACTCAGATACATCGACCACGACATCAATCACGGATTGTCGATTGACGAGGTGAATCAATATATGGATCAGGCAGCACTCAACGCGTCTTATTCGCCGGGGCCATGAGATTGGAACACTGCGTTGAATGTGCTATTATCCCATCTATGCAAAGAGAACCTCTTGTAGAGAATGTTACTCAAGAGATCATATCACAGGATAATCGAGGAGTCTCTCAGTGACAGATTCTACCCAATTCTCTCCGGGCCAACGGGTGATCCTCAACGGAGCGCCGGCTGAAGTCATCAAAACCCAAACGGTCGGGGAGATCGAGTATCTAAGAGCATACATCGACGGCGAGGGTGCCAAGACGGTCTGTCTCGACGATGTCGAGATTCAACCGCATCGATCCGGACTTGAGGAACTGTCCAATCAGCGAATCGGTGATCTTCATCCTGATCACGATGCGGTCTCAGCGCAGTGGTTCGACCTCCACACGCAAGCAACGAAACTCAAGCTCGCCCACGAGCAGGGACAGCTCCTGAGCATCTCGAACTCGCTCGTTCGACTGGAGCCCTACCAGCTCGACGCCGTGAACTGGGTGATGCAGAAGCTTCGGCAGCGAGCGCTCATCGGTGACGACGTCGGGCTCGGGAAAACGATCGAAGCCGGACTTATCCTGAAGGAACTTGCCGCCCGGAATCGCGCCGACCGCGTCCTGTTTGTCGTTCCCGCGCACCTCCAGAAGAAGTGGATCCGAGATATGGAGCGCTTCTTCGACGTCGATCTCACCGTCGCAGACCGGGCCTGGGTCGACGGTGAGCGTCGGCGGCTCGGCGAGGAGGCCAACATCTGGAACCAAGACCAACAACAGCTCGTCACCAGCATAGCGTTCCTGCGGCAAGACGAGTTCCGGCCCGCACTCCGGGACGCGTTCTGGGATGTCGTCGTGGTTGACGAGGCACACAAGACCGCAAAACGGGGTGAGTCGCCGAGCAAGACAGCAACCATGGTCGATACCGTCACGGGGAACTCCGACTCGCTGCTGCTGCTCAGTGCGACGCCGCACGATGGGAAAGGCGAAGCGTTCCGATCACTCGTTGAGTATATCGACCCGTTCCTTGTCGCCGAGAATCGGGAGCTCTCAAAGGAGACGGTCGATCGCGTCATGATCCGTCGCGGGAAGACCGATATCTACGACGAAGATGGTGAACGCGTCTTCCCGGACCGGGAGGTCAACTCGGTCTCGGTCTCGATGACGCACGACGAGCGGCAGTTCTACCGGGCGGTCACCGACTACGTCAAAAACGTCTACAACCGCTCGGAGAAGTTGAACGAACCCGCCGTCGGGTTCGCGATGGCGCTCATGCAGAAACGGCTGGTGAGCAGTGTGGGCGCGATTCACGCGACGCTCCGTCGACGGCTGGATGACCTCCTCGGCGAGGAGGCGGAAACTGATGGTCTCTCTGAGGAAGCACGAGCCTACCTCGACGGTGAGGATCTGGACGAGGATGACAAACAACACGCGGAAGACGAGATTGCTGGCCTGACCGTCACCAGTACCGACGAACAGCTGCAAGAGGAGATCGATACACTTCGCGACCTCGTCTCGCTGGCGGAGGATTTACCGGTTGACTCCAAGGCCCAGAAGGTCAGACGGTTTATCTCCCAGCTCCTCGAGGAACAACCGGACGAGAAACTTCTGTTATTCACGGAGTACCGAGATACGCTCGACTACCTCATCGAGTACGTACAAGACGAGCCGTGGGCCGACGAGATTCTCGTGATCCACGGCGACGTGGACAAGGACGAACGGGCGCGGATTGAAAACGAGTTCAATCATGGCCAGTCGCGACTCCTGTTCGCGACCGACGCCGCGAGTGAGGGGATCGACCTCCAGCACAGCTGCCACATCATGGCCAACTACGAACTCCCGTGGAATCCAAACCGGCTCGAACAGCGGATCGGACGCATCCATCGCTACGGACAGGAAGAGGAGGTCAAGGTCTGGAACTTCCTCTTCGACGACACCCGCGAGAGCGAGATCTTCGAGATGCTCCAAACTAAGGTCGAAGAGATCCGCTCTCAGCTCGGAAACACGGCGGACGTGCTCGGCATCCTCGACGACATCGACGTGGACTCGCTCATCATGGAGTCCATCGAGAACGACGACCCACCGAGTGCGACCAAAGAAGAACTCGAGGAGATGATCGAGGAGCGACAGCAGACGCTCGAGGAGTGGTACGAGCGGAGTCTCGTCGATACGAGTACGTTCGACGCGGAGAGTCGCCGACAGATTCAGGAGGTCGTCGACGAGTCAGAGGACGTCTACGGAAGCGAGGGAGACATTCGCGAGTTCTTCGAGCGAGCAGTCGAAGCCTTCGGAGGCGAATTCGAGAAATGCGGTACCAACCTGTATCAAGCCGAGTTGCCGGACGGAATCAATTCACCCGGCCAAGACGCGACGTTCGGCCCGTTCACGTTCGACCGTGACTTCGCGATGGATCACGAGGACATCACCTATCTCGCTCCGGACACAGATGTCCTGCAACGCCTCATGGCACGCGTGTTGGAGGACGAGCGCGGTGAGGTCGGACTCAAACTGCTGCCGTTCGTCGACACGCCGGGGATTACCTACAACTATCGCGTGGCATTCGAGGACGGTACTGGCGATGTGATTCGCGAGGAGACCGTCCCCATCTTCGTGGAGGCTGCGCAAGAGGATGCTCAACAGGCGCTCGGTGAGCGTGTCGTCGAGGGCAACTCGGTAGCAGCAAAGCCCGATGCCGACGACCTGCGAACTGTTCTCGACAAACAATCCGACCTACGGACGGCTGCTGACCGGTATGTGAGCGTGCGGGTCAACGAGATCAAGAACCATCTTCAGGAGAAGCGTCACGAGGAGACCGCTCGGGAGCTGGAAAACCTCGAGGAATACGCACAGGCGGAACGAGAACGGATCGAGTCCTTCATCGAGGAGTATGAGCGCAAAGCCGACGCCGGCTCGGACATGGACATCGCGATCCGTGGCCAACAGGAGCGGCTCGGACAGCTGGAGAATAGAATCGAGACACGTCGCAATGAACTTCAACGTCGAGAGCAGATCATCTCACTTGCGCCCGAGGTAGAAAATTACTGCCTTACACTTCCTCTCTGAATTCCGGTATCTGACACGGGAGCGCTGTCGAGAGAATTCAGAGATGAAATCTTAGCAGAGAGCATGAAATTGATATCACCAGGGGGATCGATCCAACTCCTCAACGACAATGAGCAAGATAATCACATTTCAGGGGTATTGATACCGTACTGTCATCGGATTCGACGGATCACTTCCCACCAATGATTTCCATTCAAGCATGACCGGAATCGTGATCCTCCCCGCTGGTCGCGACGACGCGTTTGAGGACTACAAACAGTTCATCCGAGATGGGCACCCAATTGCGGATATTGAGTCCTACCTCAATACAAGTATGAGATTTGGCGACTAAAGGCCGCCAGAAGCCCTCGAGAAAAGAGTCACTCTTCCTCGTACGTGATGTTCATCAGCCATTGGGAGAAGGCGTCTGCCTGCGGATCGACCTCTTCTTCACCAATGAATGGCGAGAGCATGTCACCCGCCATCAGCAGTGAAAAGTCACGATCGGATGCTGTTGGTTCGAGATAGTAGGTCCGCTGACCTTCGTACACCGTTTCCTCACGCTGGATCAGCTCGGCACTCTCAAGCGCTTCGACTAGTCGGCTTCCTTTTCGCGAAGAGACATCTAGCTCTTTCCAAAAGTCGCTCTGGTGAATCCCACCTGTCTCACGGACCAGTTCAAGACCCGCACGTTCGTCCTCCGAGAGATCGACTTCACCCTGTGACGCACTCATATTCCAACAGCTAACGTGTATTCATTATAATCGTTCTTTCTGTCGCTAACACTCGTTATGAGATTGGCCGTGATTGCTGTGCTGATCAGGTCGATCCACCGGAGTGAATCCCTCAATAGTCCCCGGCAGAGTCGAACACGTCGGTAAAGTCCTGAAGAATATCTTGTGACGACTTTCCATCAGCACGAGATGGAATTGGATCCTCCCAGCATTCGACCTCGAGTGTTTGTGCATCCGATATCTGATGCGGATCAGTCGTCACGTTGAGAATTGCCGTGTGATAGATAGCAAGGAGTCGGTGATCATGGACACTCACGTGATCGATGCCAGCTCGATTCAGGACTGCTGGAATATCCGTGGGACTAGAGAGAGATACCGAGACGGTTGGAGAATCCGGGTCACCCATACCAACGATTCTCACATCAGACAAATAAACTACCCGTGCTGGAGAGTCTCGAGGGACTCGCGTCGACCGTTGAGAAACACCCACGTTCGGGCCGACGTCGACCGTAACGTGTCTCGCCCCGTCACGTCGCCAGACGGACTCATCGGTCGGCATTCGAGCGTGTGTGGTACGACTGTCCAGACTTGAATTCGGTCAGTTCCTCGATCCGCGATTCCAGCTCTTCGACTTCGTCGCGAAGCTGGTCGGCGTCGTCAGCATTGCTCGCCGCAAGTTGGTCTTTCAGCCCTTGGAGTCGCGTCTCCTTGCGGTCTTCGTCCACCTCGGCTTTCCGAACGTACTCGGTTTCTTCAATCTCGTAGACGTCGCTTTCAGCAACATCAGTCACCTCGAGGGCATCGTCAACCTTCCCGCGATCAACGCTCACCACCCGATCACGGTCGATCCCGGCTGATTCGAGCGTGTCCAGTACCTCCTCGTCGGTTTTGAGCGAGCGGTTCGTCCGAGCAGTCCGCTGGACCGAGCCATACGATCCCGAGACCGGTCGGTCGTGATGGAGTCGGTCTAAGAGCGTGTCCGCGATCTCCTTGCGGAGGTCGTTGGCGTTCCGTTGAACATCCGAGAGCAAGGTATACAGATCAATGAGCGTCCCTGTCTCGACCCCTTCGAGCGCTGTAACCTCGTGGCGTTCCAGCGCGTCGACGAGCAACAGCGCATCCGCGTAGACGTCGAGATCGGGTTCTGTCCGTTCGTCGGGAGCAGGCTCAGAGGATGGGCCCTCGTCCAGTAACAATGAGGTGGTTGGCGCTTCGGTCTCGATGATCACACCTCGGTCGTCGTTCACCTCGAATCGTGGATGGAGACTCAATACCGTCGGGTATGGATCTGCATCGGGTGGGAGTCGATCAAGGTCGAACCCATCGGTAGAGTCGGAGGCACGTCGATATAGTGTCTCGAACTGGTCTTTTTGAAGCGGTCGCGACTCACCGCTATCCGAGAATCTGATGATGACGCGGTGTTCCTGGACGCCAGTTATCTGAAACCGGTCGTTCGAGAGTGGTGTCCGGAGCGTCGCTCCTTCCGGGAGGTCATCTAACCGCTCAAGGAGATTGTGCCAGCTGACCCGAAACGACATATTCGTACTCAGACCGTTGGACGCTAAATGCTTGAGGCTGCTTGTAGAACTCACAGCTGTATCCGAGTGCGTGGATGCTAATTGGATGAATTCGTAGGAGGACTCTCACATGGGACCCATGACAATTGCCAGTTACCCGCTTTTGAGGGTGTAAACCGCCTGAATGCGGGTACCGCGACGAAATGACAGTAATTGTATGTATGTCTGACGCTCGCCGTGAGTATTAAGACGGAGGCCGGCGCAACATCGCAGTATGCACGGCTAGGCGATGTTTAGAAAGGGGGGAAGTTCCCCTGTTGGCAGCAGGGGCCGCTTGGGAAGGGACAGGATGGCACCTGTCCGAGGAAGCTTTCCTATTCCTCATTTCTTCCGAAGTGGTCTTAATGGTTGCGGTGGTGAGAGTCATCTCCGGCTTTCGCCGATAACCCGTTCTGCTGTCTCTGAAACGGCCGATTATCCGATTTCGGCCGTAGCGTCGAGCACGTGCGCGGAGAGCGCACTATGCAGGACCACCCGGCTCATGGAGGTGTGCCAGCGGCGTGAGTCGCTTCGCTGTCGTTGGCTGTTCCAACTGTAGCCAACACTGGGTCATCGAGGATGCCGTCAGTAGTGGCGCTGCTAACGCTCGTGAGTGCCCTCGGTGTGGGAGTCAGCATTCAGATGGCCAGTTGCGACGTCGAGCAAGAGCCGACACGTGGGAGGACGCTGTTGAGCAACGGGCGGCGCTTCTCGCGAACACTCGTAACGCCGGCGCTGAGTTCGACGAGGTTGGCCACTACGCCGATCTTGAAGAGGAATGGGACCGCAACCTCGTCGGCCAACCACTCGGCGTGCAGGTGCTTACAGGTGCCTTCTCAGACGATCAGCACCTCGACACAGCGAATCGAGAGACATCCAACAAAACCGATCACAGCTCTCGTCAGCTTGGAGATCTCCGCTGTGATGAGGACGCGGGTCTCTGGGTGGTTCAGCAGTACCCGGCCGTGTCGTCTGGGACAGTACGCCTCGACAAAGAGAGCCGACCGGGTGAACTCTGGCGGCGTCTTGTTGGGGTCCTCGAAGCCGATATTGCGCTCGCCGTGCGCGAACTCGTCGGTGGTGTCGCTGATGGGGCCGCCTGGCAGACGCTTGAATCGATTATCGACGACCAGCTCGGGACAGTTGACCGAGAGGCGCTTCCAGACGCAGAAAGCCTCAACGGGTCGATCGTTGCGTCGACGCTGTTGAGCTTGTGTAAAGACGTCGAGTCCGAGCAGCATCAGCAGGCGCTCGAACTGCTCGAGAGCTTTGGGAGCGCAGAGTTTGGCCCGCTTGGCATCGGGTTCCCTGGTGAGCTTGCGGATGTCCGCCGAGTTGTGAAGCCGTTGCTCGCAGCCGCAGACCATACGCCGACACTCACTGTGCGGATCGATGAGTCATTCCGGGAGATTGGCCACGCCGACCAACGCCGGCAGATGGTCCAGCTGCTCAGTTGGCTTGGCCACGGTGTGGACGTCCGGATTGTGTTTGAGTCGTCTATCTGGATGCGGCGCTTCGCTTGGAGTTATGATCCGGAGATCGATGTCGACGAGCTGGATGGGAACGTTCCGGACGTGGCAGCGTTCGATGTGAGTTCTCAATGCGATACAGGCCAGCGCGCTCACGGAACTGTCGACGACCACGTCGCGGCTGCGTGTGAGGCGCTTGAGACGGACGGTGAGGTTGTCGCAACCCTCGAGCGTATCGGCGCGGAAGCCGGCCAGACAGCTGGCTACGAGGCGCTCTATGAGGCTGCTCCGTACGATGACCCCGACCAGTCCCGGAACAACGTCGCGTACCACCTGCGCCAGCTTCGCGAACACGAACTCGTGACGGATCGTATCGCGACCAGCGACGGGAGCAAAGTCGCAATTCGCCCGGCTGGCGTGCGTTTCCTCGACGAAATCGGCCGATCTGGAACGCAGCAGAAACCCCTTCAGAATTTTGTGAGTCGGACCGGAAAATCCGACGACAATTTGGAGTCTAGACCCGCGCACACACGTGAGGGGGGGACCGGGTGGAGCCGCGACCGCCTCCCAGCACTCCACAGCATCCAACCGCTTCCTCGCTCTACGTATCAGGCCGCCGCCGCGGCGACCCCCGAGAATGGCGTCGCAACTGTCGATGCGGAGGTTTCCGAGTGGGACGATCGAGCAGCTCCCCGGCGCTACATGGACTGGGACAATAATCGACTCGCTGTGGCCGCCGAAGTCGACAATCCGATGCAGTGGGCAGTCTGTACTGCTCGCTCGTTGGGTGACACGTTTGTCTGGGACAATCTGCTCACTGACGAGCGACTCGACGAGAATGGTGAGTTCCGCCGGCTGCTCCAAGAGGCACCCGATATCCTCCAGAATAGTGCGTGCCTCGGATGGATTGCTGACGAAGACGAACTTGTCGACGATGTCGATGAGTTTGGCGACCGAATACAAGCTGTTCTCGAGGAGATTTGCGAGATGACACGGGACATGACTCACGGCGAGTACCGCGAGTACAGCTCTCGGACGGCGTTTCGGACGAAGATTCTCACGGAATCACTCGGCGTGATCGGCGTGATGACCCGATTACTGGACTTCGTCGGCGTCGACATCCTCCGAATCGGTCGGATACCCCGGTTCAAGAACGATTTTGCCGACGAGAAGCTCTCAGCTATCGCGAAGTTCGTTGGAATCAACTCGGCGATTGGGTCGAAATACGGGATGGCGTCGGTGTTTCGGCAACTGTTCGAGGACCGTGACGAGGTCCTCCGCTGGTCACTGGATGTCGATGTCAACGCCGCAGAGCCGTTCGGTGAGCTCATCGGCTCGTGGTGTCTGTTTGCTGATTACGGCGACCGCCAGGAAGTGTTCGCTGAGAAGCTTCGATCCAACGTCTCGCCGAGGGACATCCGGGATGATGCCCCCGAGATCGGTGTCCGCGTCCCCGTCCAGATGTCGACGAGTCGGGCCCAGTACCGGGATCTGCTTGAGGAAGCGCTCGAGGCGAAGAATCTGCTTACAACTCCAGAGGCGGTATCGGTGCTCCACGGGCTGTGTCGGTCACCGCTCGCTATCACGAACGGCGTCGCTCGTGCCTTGGAGCCGGAAGCCGAGACGCGACATATCCGGTCTGTAGAGCTCCGGCGTATCATCGCAGCACTGTCCCCAGAGCAGGTACTCCGAGATGCGTCGTCAACGCCGCGAAAAGCCCTTGTGGCACTCGCCGACGCTGAAGAATTCCTGACGCAGTCAGCACTCGCCGAGAGAGCCGGTGTGTCGGCTCGCTCGCTTCGTGAGCACCTCCCTGATCTCGTTGATGCTGGAATCGTCGCGAAGGCCGACGCTGGCTACCGACTCCAGCTGTCGTTTGCGGAAACGGACCGGGACGACGGAGAACTGCCTGAGCGGTACCAGGATATCTACCCGCAATGGGTGAGCGATCCAACCGTCAGCAACGACGTCCACGCTGCGGCCGGAGCATTACGGACAGCTCGGGAGCATCACGGGCCAGATGGACCCGTCTCATCAGAGGACGTCGGGTTCGCTGGCGATGTCTTGCTAAAACTCACAGAACCATGGCCGTTACTCGATGAGGTGCTGCCAGCGCTGTGGGCAGTGACTGCGAGAGCGTGCTATCGAGAGGACGCCACTGTTGCCGGTGGTGTCCTTGTTGAATGTGAGACTGAGGTAATGGGGAGACGCCCACGCCAGTTGAGCCTCCAAGAAGCAACCAGTGGGGAGCTTATCGGATGAGTTCTAGAGGAATGAAAGCGTCTGTCACCGGTGATTTGTAGAGACTTGGTATACTGTTCTCGTCATCATATTTCTTGACGAGACCATTGGGCCACTCATGCTGTTCCTAGGGTGCCATAGAAGAGTTGCCACGACATTTATTTCGCGAACTCACAGCCGAATCAGCCGATAGAACGCGCTTGCGTATTGAAAACCGGGAGTTCTACCGCATGAGGTGGTCATTCAGTGACCACTGATGTGTCCTCCAACTTCACCCAAGGAATGATTGAGAAGATAGTATCCGAAGTTCAGATCGTCGAGTTAGAAAGTTATCTCGGGGGGTTGAACCGGTCACGAACCTGTTCGAATACCTCGTTCGAGGAGTGTGTATACCCTTGGGTAGTTCTAGGGCTCGAGTGGTTCGCCACCATCTGTCGATACGTGAGATTCACACCATCGTTCTTCATCAGCGTGAGACACGAATGTCGAAGTGTGTGTACGGTAACCCGGTGCCATTCACGTTGTCGGTTCCTACTATCAGTGGCATCTTCACAGAGTGATACTACCCGTGATGTCCCGAGTGTATCTTGGATGCCTGCCCGCTCAGCAGCCTCCTTTACCACTCGATTTAGACTACTGTTGGCCTCGATCTTGGTTCCATTCTGACTCGGGAAGAGATACTCACAAGTTGTATTTGCGACGAATCCTGCTCGATGGTGGCGGATCCAGTAATCTATCTCGAAGGCAAGATTATCTGTGATTGGAACCTCATACGACTTCGAATTTTTGGGGTTATGGACGTGTATCTCGCCAGCATCCAACGACAGGTCTTCTAACCTGATCCCCCGGATATCTGAGTTCCTCAGTCCAGTTTCTACGCCGACGACTGCCATAAGACGGTTCCTGTAGCTATCGAAGGCATCGAAGAGCTGGCGAATCTCAGCACGCGAGAGGGCTTCGCGTTCAATCGGCTCCGGTGTGTTGTATTCGCTGAGATCGATAGTCCTGATTCGTAAAGGGTCAAAATTTAGCATATCTCTGTCTTCCGTGTACAGTCGAACATGGCGGTAGAGCCCTCCGATCGTAGAAACCTTCCCCCCAATGGTCCCTTGACGGTTCCCGATACGGACACAGTGAGCGATAAAATCCAGTAGGTCGTCGAACTCGGCGTCTAACATGGACTTGTCTCGATCTTGGAGGAATATTTCGTACTGTCTCAGGTGTCCGTCGTAGGTCCCAGCTGTCGACGATTTTAGCCTGACGCCGTCACTACGTCTTAGGTATTGCCGTGCATGTCGATCCTGTACGCGGTAGTCCCGAGTCGTGGGGTGGGCTTCACTCATCGAAACCACCCCCGAAAAGGTCGTTGCCAACTGCCCAGAACCGGTGTCCGTTGGTCCCCCGATCGTGTGCGAGGCCGTGGTCAACTAGACTCCCGAGTGCAGAGTGAAGGGTGGGTAGATTCTTATCTAACCGATCTCTAAGATCATCGATCCGCAGGCCTTCGTCGCTCTTTTGCAGTTCTCGGTACACTTGCTCTACTTCACGACCAAAGTGACCGCCATTGGCCGAGTTCGAGGGTTTCTTCGTCCCGATCTCATCTTCAAGCGAGTTGATTTGGTCGAGTACTTCAGACTGGCGCGCAGCCACTTTGTCGACGTGACTAAGCAGTCGTCCAAAGGCAATCTCTCCCTCTCCGTTGAGGGTCTGTTTGTGATCCTCGAATGCGGCCCGAAGACAGAGACTGACGTTACCCTGATAGTGCTTCTCCGCGATGCGAACTAGTTCATCGTCAAGACGGCGAGGTATGGTGAATTTTCTTCGTGTGAACTCAGACTCACCTGACTTATCTCCCATGTAACTCACCTCCTACAGTACCGTGCCCATCTTGAATCAGCCTCACAGTCTCTCCCCCTTGATTTCTCCTAGGGGGAGGAGTGGGTGAATCGACATCCAGACCTCCCACAGTTGGGTAGTGGAATTAGAGAGAGTCAGCTCCCCATACTCCGTTTCAGGTGGCAGAGGGCCTTCCACATCTGTAGCAAGTCCTTTTTTTGAGAGAGATTGGCCGAAATACCGCTCCAACTGCTCATCGAGGGAAAGGTGACGAAATCCGCGCAATGAGGGTGATTTCTCCATTGAGGCTTCGACTAGCCTTGCTCTCAGCCGCCTGAGGGCCGTTCGTGACGGAGTGATGAGTAACGGTTCGCCATTACGATAGCGTTCGAGTTTCTCGAGCAGTTCCGTCAGAACACCTGATTCGCTCTGCACATCGACACCCACCTTACCGGCATGGGACCTGACAGTTTGAGTTGCATTACCGACGACGAGCTCCCACCAGTCGATGACGGACTCTCCACCGCTCCCTGTCCCGATTTCTAGGAGCAGCCAGTTCTCCCGCTGATCGTCGAGCCGATGACCACTACTGGACATCTTCTTGCCCCTCTGCGTGGATTTGTTCGCCTGGGTTTGGGCCACTTAGCCACCCTTTCTCTTCGTTGTCTCGACATTTTGGACACCGGGGAGCACGAGATGACGAGGGAGGATTGATGTCGTCCCAATCATAACTCGCCTTACAACTCGAACACGACCATTTATACGCGCCATATTGTTCAACGAGCGAGGGATGATGGTGCGCTAAGGTCGGCGTCAGCTTTGAATCGGGATGTGAGTCGAGGTATTCGATGACTTTCTGTCGAGGGTACTCAGCAAAGACAGGAAGCAACCCGACCGGACCAGCATCTGAATACTCTCTGTCGCCCCGACCGCATCGTTCACGGTAGGAACAGAAATTACACTCCCAGTCGTGTTTCGGCTCTGCTGGTGGGAGAACGCCGTATGTCCGATACTTCGTCTGAATGGCCGCCCACTGAAGCACAGTGTCCTTCCAGAATGTTCGATCAAACTCCACCTCGAATGCCTCAATCTCTAACGTGGAACGACTGCCATAGACGACTGCCGCTTGCTCGATGTCGACATCGTACTTTTCCGACAGCCCGTACATGTACGCGTGTAATTGCGCCCGATGGTGGCGGTTAGGCTCAGATAGGTTATCTATCGACTGCTTGGTCTTGATTTCCAACAGTAGAATCGGGACTGAGTTTTTGTCGACTATTACCGGGTCGGTCTCTCCTTTGATCCGAACCTCTCCATGCTCGGTATCAACTGTATAGTCAACCCAGAGAGAGTTACAAGCGTAAGTATTCTCATCAGTTACCATATCTGTGAGGTACGGCATAATCAGGTCCTCCTCGAACCGTGTGCCAAACCAGAATATTCCTCTAGGTGGTCCGTCTTCCTCGGGCGAATTGAGGTGACTATACCACGACTTTCTGTGACATTGTAGTAGTTTACTCGGGCTGTGTCGGGAAGTTGGTTGGACTTTCGATGGTCCGTTGAAGTAGGGCCTACCTTCCCGGATATTCTCGGAGTATACTCTGTCCCGGTACCATTTCTCGAAGGGGGAATCCTCCAATCTCTCAAAGACCACTCTGGGAGATGCTTTGTCGCCCGCGTCCTCCTCCGATGTGCTTCTCAACTCGGGATTATCCATGGAAGAGGTTCGCACCACAGGGTCTTGCTCAATCGGTCATTATCTGTTCCCCCATCCGTTGCTCCGGCTGATCGAAGAGCAGGGTAACTGTGGGCCGTGTCATCTCGATAATTATGTAGGCTACAGTGAGATTCGGACCCGCAGAGATTTTCTGCCTCTTTGGGTCATAGATTATGACTCCTGTAGAGGAAAGAGTAGGTAGATGGGTCTGAGACAGTGCATTGTACACGTTCCGATACGGCTCGCCGGAGGCAGCAGCGGTAGGGATACTGTGTTCCTCAGCAGCGATCTCGCGAGCAAGCGATCGCACCGGGATTGTCGCTTCCTCGGAATTGGTAAGAAGGCTGACGACCGTTCGGCGTCGAGTCGCTCTGAGTGCGTGATGCAGCTCAGAGACCGGATTCTCAAAGGACTCCGTGCCAGTCATAATGTTCCTCCGAACTGGAGTTCGATTGTTGTGTTAATTCCATCTTGTTATGAGTTGTCACGCTCATACCCTCAACACGGCGTTCATCTGTAACGGTTCTTTCGAAGGAAGTGATAATGATGTCCTTCGAAGGAATAAATACCTAACAACCCGCACATCAGGAGTTTAGCCAGATGACTGATCGACCGGGGCCAGACCCCACCGTTAGCGACAAGCAGATTCTAGAGCTGTTCGGCGAATCTGTAGACCCAGTGCTAACTGCATCCGAGATCGCGGACCAAGTGGATTTGACCAGGCGAAACGTTCTAAATCGACTCAAAGATCTCGAATCAGAGGGATCGCTCAAGTCGAAAAAAGTAGGTGGACGAAGCACTGTCTGGTGGTTACCCGGAGAAACTTCGACAAGTCGAGAGCGCTAGTGTCTGTGGCAGCAAAGCTGCTCTGGCGGAAGAATAGTAGATCGGCGCATTTCCTCTCGTCGGTAGTGTCGCTGTCGGAGTTGTTTTTGAGCATAGAACCGCCAGTCAATGGATCCAGCTGTAGCGGTTGCTCAGTGGTGCTGAAAACAAATCGAAATAGTAGTGCTACTCGTCGACGTTGACGATGGTCGCTCTTTCAGGCGATGCGATCTCGAATTTAGCAGCGCCGCGCTCGATCTCCTGGGGCGTCGTCCCCTCAGCATCGGCGAGCAACTCGGTGAGCTCCTCGTCCGAGATTATGTCGGCGTCAGGAGGTTCACGGCTCATACTACGTTCTACCCGGCATGAAGAATAAACGTAGGTGTCGACCTCCGGTAGGTCAGTTCTCCCGCTCCCACCATTCGTCTATTTCTTGCGCATTAATGTCGACGGTTGCGGTGACCCCACACGAACAGTGGATGCCGACGGTGCCGGGGTGCGTCGTGATCGGGCCCTTCTCCTCTCCACAGCCCGGGCAGTTGACGCGGAAGATCTCGCCCATACACACCGATCCGTGTGGTCCGGGAAAGCCGCTCTGCTCTGTTTTAACCAACGACTGGTGGTAGAACTGCCGGTTGTTGGTTAAGAATGAAACCGCAGGACAGTGGGGGGTGATGGGGTCAGTGTTCTAGATAGTCGTTCTAATCTGTTCCAGATAGGCCTCCTGCGAACGTGACCGACTGATTACCATCAACTACAGAGTACACACATGTCTCGGTTGTTGAGTCGATTCTACACGGTATGTTCGATTAGCGGCCGAATGCTTATGACGCCGCTCAGGTAACGTGGTAGTAATGAGCACCGAAACGAGTACGAACGACGACGTCCGGAGTGGGCAAACGATTACGCTCACTCAGGCGGACGACGGCTGGTGGGTCGCCCGCGACGAGGCGACGGGTGTCGCAAGCCAGGGTGAGACGCGGGAGGACGCTCTCGCCAACCTCGACGAGGCAGTCGCACTTCACAAAGGAGAGATCGGCGAGTCGATCGACACCTGGGAGGAAGAGAAGGAAGCACTCGACGACCTCGGAATCGACCCTGAGGAGGTACAGCAGGCTCGCGATGAGCACGATGGGCTCCCCGACTTCATGTAGTAAGTCGGATGGGAGCGCCTGATTTTTCCGGACGCGATGTCGTCAAAGCACTCACGAAAAATCGCTTTGCTATCGTTGATCGGACCGGCAGCCACGTCAAGCTGCGATACGAGCACCCAACGAACGACGACGATATCCGTGTCGTCTCCGTCCCGCAACACGATCGGATCCGAACTGGGACTCTCCGCAACATCGCAGACCAGTCTGGGGCGGAAGACTTTGAGAAGTGGTGTCAGTGGATCGACCGGCAGTGCTGATAGGTTACCTAACTCATGACCAGTACTGGCTCGAATATCGCTGTGTGGGACTACTGTTCTGGATAGCCTGAGTTATCTCGCATTCTAGCACTAAAGTCACCGGAAACCTGGTGTCTGGCGCGTTCACACCCTCGAGGAGGTTGATCCTCTTGTCTCGAAGCCGGGGTAAACACGCCTCAATCCGGGATCGATCAGCGGGAACACCCCGTTATCGAAGTGAAGTATATCGCATCTCGCTATATGATATCTGACTCTTGTGGGTTGCGAATCCCTCCCAAGAGGTTCATGGGATCGACCCTAAACGGCCAGATCTCGCCGAGAATTACCCGTCAGAGCGCCGAAGAAATCATCAGAATACGAAGAATACCATTCTACTTATCGATGATCGGCAAAAATACGCGACCACAACGAGTGATGCCTCTCACGAAGGGCGAGCCCGGACCGGATTCTATATGAGTGCGACCAACTCCTTGTCCAGCCATTTGAGGAACCGTCTGAGCGTTATCTGCGGCTTCTTCCGCGTTTCAATCTCCCCGATTCGTTCCTGTGTCAGAAAATCCACCAGTAACCACATGTTGTACACCACACAGCCGAATGCGAAGTGGAACCACCGGACCTCGAATTCCTTCGACGTCGTCCATGCAGCTGCATCTTTAATCGACGAGTATGAGTTCTCGATTGCTCCCCGATCGCTGTACTGTTCAATCTGTGTTCTCGCCCACCGACGATCCAGCGCAAGCTCATCGCTCACATCAAGACTCGTGATGAACGGTTGTGGTAACCCATCCTCGTTTGCATCATCGTCTTCATCCGGAGGGAGCACCACGACGTTCGTGTAGACCTTCGTATTCGACACCTCTCCTTTGACCGCACCATGAATTGGGAAATCCGTCTTTACGTACAGAGACGTATCATCCGGCTCATTGTATCCCTGTTTTAGCTCTTGGAACTGATCGCACATCGGTCCAATCCGATGTTTGTCTTTCCGGGCAGGGATTACGTAGTCGATATCTCTCGCAGTAAGCGTCTCTATCACGTCGGCCGCATGGAACTCCCGATCAGCGTACACCATCCTGATGTTGACGTAGTCATCAGCGATCGAAATGAGTCGCCGTGCAACATCCCCGACGTAGTATGATCTATCTTTTCCAGCGTAGTCATCCGTCGCAGCGTGTTCAGTACTTCCAAGCGGGTGGACTCCCACGACGTAGTGAGTGTTCTCACCGACGATCACAGCCGTCGCAAACTTGTGGCACCAAGAATACTCCTTATCCTCTGGTGCGCCCTGTACCCATTCCATCTCGTCACGATCGCCATAATAGGCGACGTAGGTCATGTCTAGCGCGACTTCCGCTCTCGTCCCGAACCGCGAGCCATTATCGTGTTCGAGTTCGTTCAGACGGGGTTTCGCACGCGTGTATGTTTTCTGAATAACAAAATTCAACACTGTCGAAATTTCTTCGATGGACATCTGTTTGATAGCGTTTATGAGCGTTTCACCCGATGGCCCATCTTCATAGAAGGGATCATCAAGATCCGGATCTGGATTCAGTTCATCTCCCAATGTGACCCCTGCACTGTTCGCTGCCTGCTGTTCGATCGCCGCAAACGCCTCCACCGTGAGCAGTTCCTCTTCATCATAAATCGGGTCGTCAGGCCGTGGAATGGACATGGAGGGGAACGCGACTGTGTTCAACTCTTCAAGCACCTGCCGGCCTTCCTTCCGTAATGAGCGTTGAATCGTGCGATGTGACGGAGGGCCTGAATCATCATCTTCGCCGTTTTGTAGCTGGAAGGGACCACACCCAATTGGTGACCCTCGTCTAGCTGCAAGTTTCCGAATCTCTTCCACCGCACCCTCAACCGTTGATTGAAGATCCGCGAATCGGTCGTCTTCTAACCGAGACGGTTTGAACGTGCTCTCTGACGGCAGATCATTCGGCTCAAAGCCCATCGCAGTCGCCAGCTCCGGATTCGTTTCGAGTCGGTCAGGAATCGTCGATAGCGATATATCTTCCACTTTTGCCCACAGGTAGGCACAAAACATCGGACCGAACGGTGTCGCAGTATGCCACTCTGGATAGCTATCTCGGCCTGTATACAGACAAGTGTCGAGCTCAGGCAGCAAATCAACCCATTCAGTCTCTTGATCGATGAACTCGTCTGCTTGCTGTCCAAGTCTCGTAGTTGGTGTAGAGAGGGAGTCAGAGTAATCCATAGTATGAGAGTCAAGTTACCAACTAATTGCTCAGATTCTGAGTAAAGCGGAGGGGTGCAGTTTCCGAAACCGAATTCATACAAAACACGACGAAGGGATGGATAAAAAGCAGAAATCGCTGAATACACTCTGTCGCTGATGGCACTCAACTGGTGACCTCGCTCCGCATCAGACTCTACTCAGATTCTGAGTGGAATCAACATCTTAGTAAGTGTCCGCTAATCGTTCCAGTGATGGAGAGCCAGCTGGAGAAGTTCTTTACGAAGGAGGGTTCTATCGGGCTGATACTTGCGATCGGCCCCGACGGAGCACGATTCAAGGAGATAAAACCACAAGTAGCTGTGAGCCACGATACAGTCTCCAATCGAATCGATGAAGCCCGCAATATTGATTTAGTTAATACTGAACCCACCTCCGATGTAGGCACCACGTTCAGAAACACGCTCTCAGAAGCCGGGCTGGTTTGCTATTCAGGGATGGTTGAATTGGGATTGGATAAAGCACATGCTGAGTATGTAGACGCGATCAAGAAATACAATAATTTGTCAGAGGAGTACACCGACAAAGCCGGGGACAAAAGGCAATGGTTCAATTGGTTCGTTGAGAGTGATGCACTGGCTAACTCGCTGTTAGATAATGCGGAAAACAGCACTTTCCAACGTTATGCGCCGGGTATGATTTTGCCGGAACCGCTTCAAGACGCTCTCTCGCGAGGTTCGATTGAGCCTCTCCTCACATCTGAGAGTGATGATATCGATATCTTATTATGGAAATTCATGTACTATCCCCCCAAACCGGATCAGGAAGATATCGAAGAATTCGATTCGGAGAACTCTGGGGGATCGGCAGACGGCATTTGATTTCAGTGTTTTACGGGTCGCTAGCTCTGCTGAAATCCTCAGCAAGTGACATATTCTGACCCAATCGCGGTCAGTACAGGGGACTCACAGATCGCTCAGTACAGATGATGTAGTCAGCAGTCAGTTATTGTCGGCTTCTTACGTTCTTGTGGCTTTGTTGAAATCCTCAGGGAGTTACATGTTCGCCGTGTAATTCGATGAGATGAAGGCCCTCCCGAAGTCGCAGATTCTCCGGTTTACTGAGAAGGCGATCCATCTGGCCCGCCGAGCAGTTTCTCGATACTCTTCGAAGTTCTCCAAACATCGCTATACACTCCCGCAGCACGTTGTTCTGCTCTGTCTCAAAGTTCGGAAGAACACGACCTACCGTGGCCTACTTGACGAACTGATCGAGATGCCACGCATCCGTCGTGTTCTTGGATTAGTTGAACTCCCTACACCGTCAACGCTCTGTAAGGCGTTCAATCGGCTTGATATGGCTGTGTGGCGTGTCATACTAACTCTCTCAACGGCGCTACTCCCGACGAGCGGAGTTGTTGGCATTGATGCGTCAGGATTCGACCGCAGCCACGCTTCGAAACACTACACGAAACGTGCTGAACTCACGATTCAGCAGCTCAAGGTGACGTTGCTGGTCGATGCGAAGGTAAACACAATTCTCGATCTACACGTGACGACGACACGAAAACACGATAGCCAGATCGCTCCGTCGTTGATCAAGCGCAATCCCGAGGACATTGACATTCTGCTCGGTGACAAGGGCTACGACGACCAGAAGATCAGGCGGCTTGCCCGTCAATCCGAGGTTCGGCCACTAATCAAGCATCGTGAGTTCACATCACTCCACAAGGCATGGAACGCGCGCTTAGACGCTGACCTCTACGGCCAGCGGAGTCAATCAGAGACTGTCAATTCAACGATCAAGCGGAAGTACGGTGCGTTCATCCGGTCACGACGCTGGTGGAAACAGTTCCGTGAACTCACCATCGCCTGTCTCGTTCATAATCTCGACCGGTCACTCTGAGCGGTCTATACAGACGGTGAACTGGTCGGTCTTTGATTGTGTAGTTAGTCACATGCAGCATAAGTGTCTACAGTAGGCTCTCGATCTTCTATGGTGATCGCCAATCCACCACCGTTTGGGACCTCGATTTGTTGAGGCCCATACTCAGTACCAGACAAGCTGATTGTCACAGAATATGTGGTTTCAGCTTCTAACTCTACATCAATTTGTATTTGATCATTGTCACCGTTAGATTGATCTACGCTGTATTCTTCAGACAACACAGTTTCTCCGTCTTTTTCAATAAGAACATCAATATCATACCGCTGATTGTCTTCGTTAAAGATGGTAGGAGGGGCAGTTCCATTGCAATGGGGCTCCTGAGGAGTATCTGCATCAGTCAGACATCCTGAAATCCCAACTGTAAGTACGGCTGTCGTAGATAAGAACAACTGACGGCGATTCATTCCATCAATTTCGAATTTCTATCCTTATAAGAATTAGGCAGTTTAAATCGTTACACGTTGTATCTCGCACGGCTTCCGGAACTCCTATTGAATTGATTGACTCTTCGGTGGTCAATATGTAGGTCTCATCGATCGTCTGTTTCAGGCGAGAAAATGTCTGAAGAATAGGATTTCAACAAAGCCTAACATCCACTATTGCGTATGTGTTGCGGCGATATACCCCGAATCTACCACCTATAGCATCTGAAGAAAAATAAAAATATAATCGATTCCGTTGGGCTCTTCAGTAGGTGATAGGTGTCACTCCCGCTGCGGTCATCACAGGCTGTTGAATAGTCAAGCCGATCGTATACGCGTCGCCATCCATCTGATGACGGATCCCGCAACGTAGCCGGTCGTTCCGACGATGACCGCAAGCGCCAGCCCAAAATTAACGCTTGTTTCGAGTCCTCCAAGTAATTCGGCGCGGGCAGAGCCGTATGCGAACCCCAGCATTCTCGGCGAGGTGTACCGGCCTGCTCCCATCCACTCACCAGAGAGATACCCGACGAGTGGTGGAAAGGCGTATCCCCAAAGACTAATCAGCCACAGTGAGCCGACAGTTGGGACGAAGCCCGCACCGAGAATCCCCGCAATGACGGCAGTTCCCGGAACAATCACAAGCCAGCCCCAGAACTCATAGAGGCGAACACCCATCCCGAGGAGGAACGCGACAGATGCGAGAGCCAAGAGACCGACAACAGAACCGATAACAGCCCAACGAGAGAGACGGTTCCCGAAGAGGTGCCCCCGGACTCGACCTCCGTCGATATATTCCATACCTGTTGTTTTCCTACCGTATTGTTAGTTTTTGGGCCGAGTACGCAGTTCTCAGTGACCGGATATTTTATTCTGCTAATTTCTAAAATCGGTCTCAGAGCCGAATCGGGCAGAATTCACTCTTCGAGATTCTCTCCATCGAACGCATAAGTGCCATATTCTGGTCTCCCGAATCCCGGTGCCTCCTTGTAAAATCGCTCTATAGTAGAGGACCATAGAGTACCAGCAGAGCTGTAGGTATCCGGGTACTGTTCGTACAATCGTTCCCTGAGATCGCTGGCACTGAGTCGGCCTTCTTCCTCAAGAATCCGGGCAGCCTCAAGTATAATGGAGCGCGCATCCTCACTCTGCGGGCCTTGATCCTCAAGCCATTGCTCAAGTGAGGGAGAAACCGCCTCTGTCGGACTTCCCCCACTATCCTGTGGTTCGGAAGGAGCGGATGATCCGCTCGATGAACGACCCTCAGCTGGCGCTGAACGGATCTCATCAACGTCTCCCTCGAGAGAAGCGAGCCGCTCTTCCAAGTCCGAGACCTGCCGTGAAAGTTCCCCGAGTTGTTCTAAGTCTTCGATACCGGATGTAGTCTGATCGGTTTCGATCAGGGTGGCGGATACGATCTTATCCCTATTCTGGAGCAAGTGTCGGATGTATTCTGACCGGCTACTAAAGCCGACATCTTCCGCTTCTGTATCCAGTGTTTCAAGCAGATCTGAAGGAAGTCGTAGTGTGATTGGTTCCATACCGGATCGACTACTCTATGATGATCCGCCCTTCGTGATAGTAGTGTGTAATGGGATTAGTACCGGATCGAATACATAGATGGCTTTTGATATTTTCGCCCAGATAGGGAAAGTCCCTGTCACGGAACGGGAGGAACCTACCACGGCCGTTACCGAATATTACGACCTGTACTCCTAACTCTCGCCAGAGAAGAGATCGTGACGGGTGTGTCACTTGTGTATTCGGCCAGCCCGATTAGTTTGAGACCTTATCAGGCGGTGAAGGGATACTATACCCTATTTCGCGGAGATGTTTTCAGTAATTGAATCGGTATCGGATCAACTACAATGAAGAGACGATCCGAACTGACATAATAGGTATAGTATCATATTTTTGTTAGTCGGTTGTGATCTAGTGAAAACAAGTCATGAACATTCTGTGTCGTTCGCAACCCAACTGACTCTCTGATGTTCCACAACCTCGGAGGATAGATTTGATGCGTGCCTTTCATTCTCTACATGTGGGTGTGAAATAGGAGCAGTCGGGGGATTTGGTTTTCCTTTCACTCAGAAAACTTTTCTAACGTACATACCCGATGTCAATTCGAAAAGCACCAGACAGGAGCCTAACCAGCCTCGTTCGACGTGAAATTAAGCCACGCATCACAACCCAAACTCCGAAACTCTGGAGCGATCACGCCATCTACTCGCGTCGTTATCTACCCATGTGGCATCACCTCATACGTGTGGCCGGAAGATGATTCCGAAACGCATAGAGGATCGGTTCGGGAAATGACATCCGTTGCGTATGCCCTCCACCCACGACGAATCCGCCATTCTGGCGACCGATCTCCGGAAGACCTACAGCTCAGAAGTCGCCCTCGACAGTCTCACGCTCGACATTCCGCACGGGACCGTCTACGGCTTTCTCGGCCCGAACGGTGCGGGGAAGACGACGACGATGCGGCTCCTTACCGGTCTCAGCGATCCGGACAGCGGATCGGTACGCGTCTGTGGCGTCGACCCGAGCGACCGGCGTGCGATCGCCGGTCGGGTCGGCTATCTCCCTGAGACGCCGCCGTTGTACGACGAGTTCAGCGCCCGCGAACAACTCGAATACGTCGCCGATCTTCGCGACATTTCGCGGTCCGTTGCCCGAGAGCGCATCGGCGAGTACCTTGACCAATTCGGCTTAGCCGGTGACGCGGATAGGCGGATCGACGGGTATTCGAAGGGGATGAAACAGAAGACTGCGTTCATACAGAGCGTCCTGCACGAACCGGATGTCCTGTATTTAGACGAACCGACATCGGGGCTTGACCCCCGAGCGGCGCGCACTATCCGGGAATCGATCATCGCGTTTGCCGACGCAGGGACCACGGTGTTCCTCTCAACACACATTCTTCCGGTGGTCGAAGCCGTCGCTGACGAAGTCGGGGTGTTGTTTGACGGAAGACTCGTCACCGAGGGGACCCCCGCTGAAGTACAGGCCCGTGCGGAGACTGGCGAGAGTGGATCCCTCGAAGACGCGTTCCTCGCCGTCACGAGCGAACCCGAAACGGACGCGGCCTCTCGGAGAGAATGAGCGTCCGACAGGACGTTCGCCACGGGCTCCGAATTGGGCGAGCGGAGTTCGTCCGAAGCCTCCGTGGGTACCTCGGAAACCCTCGTCGAGTCCTTGGACTCCTGCTCACGGCACTGTTCTTCAGCGGCGCACTCCTGTTCGCGCTGCCAACGGCGTATGTGCTCGGGCAAACCGCGCGCTCCGTGGCGGCAGTCCCGTTCTTTGGGCCCGCTGCGACGCTCGTTCCTCTCGGTCTCCTGTCGGTATCGGTGTTTCGGACCCTCGAACGACTCGGACACATCGACGGTGCGGATTTCGTCCTGCTGGCGGTTCACCCGCGAGCAGTCGTTATCGGGCTCATCACAGCGGAGGTGGGACGGCTTTCCCTGTGGTTCGGGATCCCGATCGGGGCAGTGGTCGTCACATTCGCACTCGGAATGGGCTCGCCGCTGCTCGTTGCTTTGGGCGGGGCGGTCACGCTGCCGCTCGTTTGCTGTGCCGCCGTCTGGGGGTACGCCGGGGGAATTGCTGTGCTGCGACTCCTGCGGAAACTCCCAAACCTTCGCCGTCTCCTGAAAGGGGTCGGTATCCTCGCGATGGTCGGATTCGTCGTCGCGTCGCAGTTCGCCGGGCAGTTCATCGTTGAATCCGACCTCTCAGTGCAACGGCTGTTGTCGACAGTAGCGTTCGATCCCCTCGTGGAATACGTTGCACTCGCGTTCGTCGGAACACCAGTCTCCAGACCGACTTCCCTAGGGGCGGTGGCGGTGCTCGCGGCGTTAATCGCTCTCACGCCGGTCGGTCTCGCCGTCTCGACCAAGCAGGTTTCTACGCTCTGGTTCACCGATTCAGTCGGTAACAACGAGTCGACGCAGGTGCGGCGATCGAGTGGCGGATTCTCTGCCCCACAGCCGTTCGCATGGACTAAACCCAGTCGTATCGCGTGGGGGATTCTCGTGCGCGGTCGCCGTGATCCGGCGGAGTTGAGTCATCTCTTGATTGCCGTCTTTTTTATCGCACCCTTTGGGACGATGTTTCTCGAGTTTTCGGGCGACGCCCTCGGACCCCTCATCACTGGAGGCGGCGTCGTTCTCGCAACATACCTCTCAGGCGCAACCTTTGGGTTGAACCCGCTTGGTGACGATCGGCCGCAACTACCGTTCCTCCTTCTCACCGAGACATCATCCGCGGCTCTCGTCCGTGGAAGGCTCCTCGCCGGTGTTGCGGTTGGAGTGCCGATCGCTGTTCTCAGCTCGTTCGTCTCGATCCTTTTCGGGATAACGGTGCTTGAGGCGGTGGCGACCGCCGCCGTCGGAGTTGTGATGTGTCTCGCTGCGTCAATGTTCGCGGTCGGCATCGGCTCGGCGTACCCCATCTACGAGGAGCGCGAGTTCTGGGGGACGGAAACGGTCGTCCCGTCGACGCTCGTCATGATGGTGTACCTGTTCGTTGTGGGGGGCGGAACGGTTCTTGGGCTGTTCGTGACGTGGTTCGCAGTCACCGGAAACGTCGTGTTGACGCCTGTATTCGGCGTGCTCTTCGGTACGTATCTACTGTTGACAGGCGGCGTTTCGTATGGTTCCTACCGCTATGCGCTCCGGCGGTACCGACGTTATACCCTGGCGTGACCACGCCGTTTCAGATGGGCTCTCCGCCGAGCACACCTGCTGTCAAGCCGATTGATGACACACCGGTGGGACATTCCACCTTGTGAGCCCTGCGAGGTCAACAGCCTCGGGGTCAAGCCCCGTGGCATCTGCCTTGTTGATCTGTGAACTGTTCGGCGTCCCCAATTGGGGCGCGCTCGGTGATATCCCTCTAGAGTGATAGCACGGGCCGTACTGATACCGGTCACTCGATGTCGTAGCCCCACTCTCGAAGGACATCGGCGACTTCGTCTAGATGTTCCATTCCGACGAGATACGCCGCCTCTCGGGCGTCAGTGAGTTCGACATCGTCACCAAGTCGTTCTTCAAGCGCAGGCCGGAGCTCCCGACGTTCCCGCTTTACGGTGTGTTCTGTGTAGTGGATCGTCTTGTGGTCCCGATCGTCTTTCACTCCATCGCGACGGTGGATCCACGGCAGCGTCGCCTCGACATCACCGGGATGATCTGGGACGCCCGGCATCGCTGTCGTCGAATCTGGCTCTCCGGTTTCCTCGTGGAGGTCCTCGTGGTGGGGCTCAGGAGCCGGATTCGCAGAGTCTTCGTCAACGTTGTCCTCCTGATCGTCATCGTCTGCGAACGGGTCATCGCCGGCACCGGACTTCATCCCATTCGGCATCAGGCGCTCACCTCCTCAAGATGTCGTGCCAGCGTGTGGAGCTGCTCAAGCGTCTCCATCTCGTGATCGCGCTTTCGGTCGCGGACCTCATCGACGTACGAGAACGCCGTCCGCTGGGCGTCCCAACACCCCTCAAACAGTGACGCCCGCTCACCGATCGCGACCGGCGCATCGTAGCCGAGTTCGCGGATCCGTTCGAGGTAGCGTTGCTGGTCCGCGGTCCGACCGACGCCGTTCGGAACGACCGCAAGGACGCCGACCGTCACACCGACTGTGTCCTCAAAGCCCTGGACGACGTCGCGAAGCCCCTCGATCGACTGCATCCCCTTCCCGGTCGGCTCTAGTGGGATCACAAGCGAACGCGTCGCGGCGATTGCGTTGTA